>NZ_WXWH01000071.1:0-31373 GCF_009904905.1 Vibrio sp. V30_P3S12P165
GCCACCGGCGTTCCGAAACAGCAGATACAAGAATTAAGTGCGCTGACCTTCATTGAGCGTAATGAAAACGTGGTGCTACTTGGACCAAGCGGTGTCGGTAAAACGCATGTAGCGATCGGGTTGGGACTCAAAGCCGTACAAGCTAAAAAGAAAACGCGCTTTATCACCGCCGCTGATTTGATGCTGCAATTATCGACCGCTAAGCGACAAAACAAGCTGAAGCAATACCTCTCTCGCTCTGTGATGGCTCCAAGGTTATTGATCATTGATGAAATCGGTTACCTGCCGTTTGGGCGAGAAGAAGCCAACCTATTTTTTAATGTGATCGCTAAGCGCTATGAGTATGGCAGTATTATTTTGACCAGCAATTTATCGTTTGGCCAATGGCCTAGCGCATTTGCCGATGATGCGACATTAACGGCAGCGATGTTAGATCGACTGCTTCACCACTCGCATGTTTTGCAGTTAAGTGGTGATAGTTATCGATTGAAAGATAAACGACGCTCAGGAGCAATACCTGAGTAAAAGGGTGGATCAATTTTGATTGATCGTTTTTAAGCTAAAAGTGGATCAGTTTTCGGTGATCGTTGACACTAGCGAAGCTCTGCAAGCTGAACAAATCCGAGTTCGCTCAATATAGACAACAAATTCGTGCAGTGCTTCACCAACAAAACCAAGACGGCACCAAGGGAAGTGGTGACCATGTTCATCTAATAATCGGTAAAGTAATTGGTAAGCGAGTTCTAAAGCAACTACAGCAAAAGAGAGCCACTAAGGTGATAAAACAAGCTTTTAATCAGTCAGTCCTTAAACATGTTGGTATTGATTATCGAAGCTATGAACCAATTGAAAAAGAAAAAGGACGTCGGCTATCAACTTGGCAATACCAACATCAGAAAGCTACCGAATCCCTTGAAATTGAGAAACTTATCAAAAAGATGCAAGTGCAGTTTGATAAATGGCTGATAGCGAAGGAAGAACTTAATGAGAGACAATTGAAACGCCAAAAAAATCGATTGCTAAAGTCTTACGATGAGCTGAAGGCTAGAGACCTGTCTACTTTACAGGCAGAACGTATAGATAAGATAAAACAGCTAATGTAGTACCAGCATGATAAGCTGAACAGTTGCAATAAGTGGTACTTACAAAGTAAAAAGATTAAACTCAAACTAAGAGGATGTTGATGCTTATGAAATCGTGAAAGATGTCCCCAAATGTCCCCCGCCTTTTAAAAATCATTCAACTTATTGTTTTTTAATGACATTTAAAGAAAAGGTCTCCAATCGAGCATGGGTGCAACAGAAAAGCGGCAAGATGGATACATGTTATAAAAAATCCTTAACTTAAAGCAAAACCACTTAAGGGGATTGCCATAGAGCCCATCCGATTATTAGCTAATTTGAGCTATGAAGGACTGGTTGGAAGTGGATTGAGCGACATCAATTGTTGCTCAACAAATCGTTAGCCGGGCGGATTATAGCGATTACTAACAATCGCATCAATGCCGTCAATTTACCCATCTTGAGATTGTACTTAAATAAAATGACTAATAACCATTCGTAGCAAATTAAGGTTTAAGGTAGAAAAAATCGTTCCGCGATATTAAACCCGTATCAATAAAGTTCCAAGGTAGCCAGATATACAGTCAAATCAAATTGTTAAACTAAAGAAATAACCCAAAAGTACTCCCATAGGTTATCAACGGGTCTTGATAAACATCAAAAATGAATAACATCCCACCCACTAAACCGCTTTGAGTGTATCGTTTTTCTATCAGATAAGGTAATTTATGCCTTATAGGTAAGAAATAGGTTAAAACGATGCCAATGATCAATGATTTTTTTGACGCTCAAAACGATATTTGCTTTGAAATGGTATATGATTACTAGGCACCAATTGTTATGGTGATGGATTTGGATAATAAGCTTAGCAAACAGGTCGAAGCTATATGTGCAGAGAGAGGTGTCCGACTCACTGCTCAGCGTAAACGAGTGTTCGATTTGATTTGTGCTAGTAAAAAAGCTTCCAGCGCCTACGAATTGCTGGAAGATTTAAAAAAAAGTGAGCCTCAAGCAAAACCACCTACCGTCTATAGAGCGCTAGATTTTTTACTTGAGCAAGGGTTTATCCATCGAGTGGAGTCAACGAATAGTTTTATTTCTTGTTGCTCTTGTAATGCTCATAAACACTTTTCTCAATTACTCATTTGTGACCAATGTGGTAATGTTGTTGAGCTGCAAAATGATAATCTGATCGCCATGTTGGCAAATAATGCTGAGAAACACGGCTTTACGATTACCAACCATGTCATAGAGTCACATGGGATCTGTCAATCGTGTTCTCAGAACTAGAGAATAAAACGAATAGAAGAGAGTTATGCGCGCTGAATTTGTCAATCCGTTTTTAGCGTCTTTGCTGAACGTGCTAAAAACAATGGCTTCATTAGAATTGAAGCCCCAGAAGCCTCGTCTTAAAAAAGACGAAATTGCTCGCGGTGATATTTCAGGTTTAATCGGTATGATTGGTCCACAAACTCGTGGTTCAATGTCGATTACTTTTGATGAAGCACTCGCTCTGGAAATTATGCAAAATATGTTAGGTGAACGTCCAAATGGCTTGAATGAAGAAGTGACGGACATGGTCGGGGAAATCACCAACATGGTAACCGGTGGAGCAAAACGAATTTTAGCGGAAAGTGGCTTTGATTTTGATATGGCAACCCCCGTTGTTGTTTCTGGTCGAGGGCATACGATTCGCCATAAATGTGAAGGCTCGATCATTATTATGCCTTTCTCATCTCAGTGGGGAAACGCGTTTATTGAAATTTGCTTTGAATAATCTCTGATTAACACTAAAGACAAAAAGGCTGATGCATAACATCAGCCTTTTGATTATCTTAATCAATCCACATTAAGCACGGAAGGCTTTAAACGCATTGATTAGTCCATTGGTCGAACTATCGTGAGAAGTCACACTTTGCTCATTGTCTAGTTCAGGAAGAATTTGGTTAGCAAGTTGCTTGCCCAGTTCTACGCCCCATTGGTCGAATGAGAAGATATTCCAGATCACGCCCTGTACAAAAATCTTATGCTCGTAAATCGCTATCAAATTTCCTAGCGTTCGAGGTGTGATTTGCTTAACCAAAATAGAGTTCGTAGGTCGGTTACCTTCAAACACTTTAAATGGAACTAAAGATGCCACTTCTGCTTCTGATTTTCCAGCTTTAACAAACTCAGCTTTCACCGCATCCGCTGATTTACCAAAGGCCAACGCTTCTGTTTGCGCAAAGAAGTTTGACATCAATTTTTGATGATGGTCACTCACTGCATTATGGCTAATCGCAGGCGCGATAAAGTCGCAAGGGATCAGCTTCGTACCTTGGTGGATCAATTGATAAAATGCATGTTGACCATTAGTGCCAGGCTCTCCCCAAATGATAGGGCCAGTTTGATAAGTCACTGGATTACCATCTCGATCAACGTACTTACCGTTTGATTCCATATTGCCTTGTTGGAAATAAGCAGCAAATCGATGCATATATTGGTCATAAGGTAAAATGGCTTCCGATTCTGCGCCATGGAAATTGTTATACCAAATTCCAATCAGTGCCAAAATCACAGGAATATTATTTTCAAATGGTGTTTCCACAAAATGTTTATCCATTTCATGAGCACCAGATAAAAGTTCAACAAAGTTATCGTAACCAATCGATAGAATGATCGATAGACCAATAGCAGACCAGAGAGAATAACGCCCTCCAACCCAATCCCAGAACTCAAACATATTCTCAGTATCAATGCCAAACTCAGCAACCGCTTTACCGTTGGTTGATAACGCGGCAAAGTGTTTCGCCACATGGGACTCATCACCCGCAACATTTAAGAACCAATCCCGTGCAGAATGGGCATTAGTCATGGTTTCTTGCGTGGTGAACGTTTTCGATGCCACTAAGAAAAGCGTCGTTTCAGGATCCACTTTTTTCAGTGTTTCCGCAATATGAGTACCGTCAACATTAGAAACGAAATGCATAGTTAGGTGGTTTTTATAAGGCGCTAACGCTTCGGTCACCATATAAGGGCCAAGATCGGAACCACCAATACCGATATTGACCACATCAGTAATCGCTTTACCGGTAAAGCCTTTCCACTCGCCGCCGATCACTCGCTCAGAAAAAGCGCGCATTTTCTCCAATACCGCATTCACGGCTGGCATAACATCTTCGCCATTGACCATTACTGGTGTATTACTACGGTTACGCAGCGCTGTATGCAAGACAGCACGACCTTCAGTTTGGTTAATGGCAGCGCCACTAAACATCGCTTCAATCGCCTCACCTACGCCAGTTTCTTTAGCTAAAGAAAAAAGGATCTTCATGGTGTCTTGATTAACTAAGTTTTTAGAATAATCAACCAGAATATCCTCGCCAAATCGTGTTGAGTATTGACTAAAACGTTGGCTATCTTCTGCAAATAGTGTCTTTAGGTTCATATCTTGCGCAGATTCATAATGCGCAGTCAGTGCTTTCCAAGCATGTGTTTGCGTTGGATTAATGTTTTTCAACATGGTATCTATCCCGATGTTACAGTAAGCTTTATTCCTCGATACTTAATCCTATGATTAAATATGGAATCCCCGTTAAAGCAAAAATAAAATAAGAACCTTCTCTGTTTAAAGCAGAGAATCAGCCCTCTAATCATAATAAACCCAATTATGGCTGAGCTTTTGCTTATCGACCTTGCGTTAAGTCAGAGAAAGTCGCCACAAAAATAGAGTTCAAGACGATAAAAATCATAGCATTACGCTGCCCATTCGTCATGAACACTTAACGTGCACCTTGCATTGTAGCGCTATCGAACCGGAAACAAAAACAGGCCTATTGGCCTGCCTGTAGATAACACATTTCCACGCGCGAAGTTAGCTTAGTCACCAGTTCATATCCCACTGTCCCGATGTGGCTCGCTACCTTTTCGACCGGAAGCTCTTTCCCCCATAGCACCGCTTCATCACCAACGTTATCGGATGCTTCTGGCCCTAAGTCAACGGTCAACATATCCATTGATACTCGCCCAGCGATAGGCACCATTCTCCCATTCACAATAACGGGAGTACCATTAGGTGCCGTCCGTGGATAGCCATCACCATAACCAATCGCAATCACCCCTATCTTTGTGTCACGATGACTATGCCATAGGCCGCCATAACCAACGCATTCCCCCGCTTTCACTTCGCGTATTGCGATCAGGTGTGACTTGAGTGTCATCACAGGTTGATAACCCATTTCCTGGGCATTTTTATCAAGAAAAGGGGAAACACCATACATAATAATGCCTGGCCGAACCCATTCTAATTGACTTTGAGGCCAAGCCAACAATCCTGCAGAGGCCGCTAATGAACGTTCACCTTGACAGCCCTGAGTCAGTGATAAAAAACACTCTATTTGTTCTGATGTCGTTGATTTATCAAGTTCATCAGCACACCCAAAGTGGCTCATATAACGCAAAGGTTTAGCGACGTTTGAACAACGATGTAAGCGTTCAACAAACAGATGATACTGCTCTGGACGTACGCCTAAACGATGCATACCTGTATCAATTTTTAGCCACACGACCACCGGTGTATCGAGTTGCGCACCCTCTAGCGCTTGCAATTGCTCTTCACAATGCAGCACGGTTTGAATATTATTGGTAACCAATACAGGCAAGTCACCTGAGGAATAAAATCCTTCTAGCAATAAAATCGGTTTAACCACACCACTAGCGCGAAGTTGGAGCGCTTCTTCAATCCGGGCAACGCCAAAGGCATCGACACTTTGCGCGTGTTTGGCAACCTGATGCAGGCCATGTCCATACCCATTAGCTTTGACAACGGCCATCAATTTACTGCTTGGCGCTTGCTGTTTGATTTTCTGTAAATTGTGTTGCAAGGCATCTAAGTCGATGCATGCTTTTGCTGCTTTCATATAATTCATACTGTTATCTATTCATCATCAAATGCAGGGCCTGCATAATTATCAAAACGAGAATATTGCCCCTGGAAGGTCAAACGAACAGAACCAATTGGACCATTACGCTGCTTACCAATAATAATTTCAGCAATACCTTTTAATGGGCTGTCCGGGTGATAAACCTCATCGCGATAAATAAACATGATTAAGTCAGCATCTTGTTCAATCGAACCTGATTCACGTAAGTCAGAGTTAACCGGACGTTTATCCGCACGCTGCTCCAAAGAGCGGTTTAACTGAGACAGAGCGACAACAGGAACATTTAATTCTTTCGCCAGTGCTTTTAACGATCGAGAGATTTCAGCAATTTCCAAAGTACGATTATCACTCAAGGCAGGCACTCGCATCAGTTGCAAATAGTCAACCATAATAAGTGATAAGCCACCATGCTCACGAGCGATACGACGAGCTCGTGAACGCACTTCGGTCGGAGTCAACGCCGAACTGTCGTCGATAAACATATTTTTCTTTTCCATAAGCATGCCCATGGTTGAAGAAATACGCGCCCAATCTTCATCATCAAGCTGCCCAGTACGAATCTTAGTTTGATCCACTCGCGACAAAGAGGCTAGCATACGCATCATGATCTGCTCTGCTGGCATCTCTAGCGAGAAAATTAATACTGGTTTATCTTGTTGCATGGCGGCGTTTTCACACAAGTTCATGGCAAAGGTCGTTTTACCCATCGAAGGACGAGCAGCAACAATAATTAAATCAGAGCCTTGTAAACCAGCGGTTTTCTTATTTAGATCCGTAAATCCCGTGTTGACCCCTGTCACCCCATCTTGTGGCGTTTTATACAGCAGCTCTATCCGTTCTAATGTTTTCTCTAAAATAGTATCTACATTTTGCGGCCCTTCACCATCATTGGTGCGTGACTCTGCAATAGCAAAAACTTTACTTTCAGCGAGGTCGAGCAAATCTTCTGAACTACGCCCCTGAGGATCATACCCTGCATCAGCAATCTCATTGGCAACACCAATCAAGTTACGTACTAAAGCTCGTTCGGCGACAATTTCAGCATAGGCGTTAATATTGGCCGCACTAGGCGTATTTTTAACAAGATCGGCGAGGTAAGCGAAGCCCCCCACATCCTCTAATTGTTCACGTAGCTCCAAATGCTCCGATAACGTGATTAAGTCAAGCGGCTGTCCAGCTTCCAGCAGATGTTTCACGGCTTCAAAAATTAAGCGGTGGGGACGACTGTAAAAATCTTGCGCAATAACTCGCTCTGATACGGTATCCCAGCGATCATTATCCATTAATAAACCGCCAATCACCGATTGTTCAGCTTCTAATGAATGGGGAGGAATTTTCATCGCATCAACTTGGGCATCGGCAATTTTACGGTTTCGGTTATCTGTTCTGAGATCCGCCATAAGTTCACTCGGTAATGCATCAATAACCGTCCATTATAACGAGAATAACGCATTTGTAATTAACCTTAGGAAAGTTTGTCAATAATGAAAGTAGAATTAACTTTGGCATGACCTAATTTTTATCACTGATGCTTATTATTCGAAAATTTAGTGTCTGACAAGGGGATTTGTGTGTGTAAATTTTGGCTTCTAAGCCTTGGTCTGCTGATAAGTTATAATGTTTACGCGCATGGGAAAACACCAACAAATTCAGACATAGCCTCCCCTTCACCTTGGCACAGTCAAATTGAATTTGGTTACCAGGCACACTCAGGAAATACCGACTCTCAATCTCTTAACGGACGAGTTAAGGGGGAATATATTAGTGGTCGCCATCGAACTAATGGCGAATGGCGTTTCTACAAATTAGATAAAAATGGTAAAGAAAATAAACGTCAGTCTAGCTACACGCTACAAAGCGACTATAAATTAGGCCCTAAAATGTATCTCTATGGCAGCTTTCGTGGCACTGATTCTCGTTATAGCGCCTACTTCAAAGACTATACCTTTTCTGGGGGGCTGGGTTACCAATTAACCAATACGGACACCTTGCTTGTTGAAATTGAAGCAGGGCCTGGTTATCGCTATCAAGAGCCCAATTTGGATGAAATTGGTAGTAATGAGGTAGTTTTCCCCAACCTAGTCCGGGAACCTATTTTTCGTAGTAACCTTAAGACTGAGTGGCAGATACTGCGTAATTTTAAACTTTCCGTAGACGCTACCTTGGTCGGGGGAGAAAGCAATACACGTTTGGACACCGATATTAGTGTGATTAATAATATTACTGAAGATATCGCACTTAAGGTTAGCCAATCTCGCCAGTATCATAACCAAGTCCCTGAAGGGCTGAGTAAATCAGACAGTGTTCTTGCTGTTAGCTTGGTCTTTCTCTTTTGAGATTTAAATCGATCATAAAAAAACACCAGCCTAAGCTGGTGTTTTTTAACTAATAAGTAAACTGAGATTACTCTGCAACTACTTTTAGGTTCACAGTAGCGAACACTTCTGAATGAAGTTGTACGCTAATTTCGAATTCACCAGTGTTGCGTAGAGCACCTTCAGGTAGACGAACTTCGCTTTTCGCTACAGTAACACCAGCTGCAGTAATTGCATCAGCGATGTCACGAGTACCAATAGAACCAAATAGTTTACCTTCATCACCTGCTTTAGAAACAATAACAACCGCTTCTAATGCATTAACTTGGTCTGCGCGAGCTTGAGCTGCTGTCAATTGCTCTGCAACTTTTGCTTCAAGTTCAGCACGACGAGCTTCAAACATTTCAACGTTAGATTTAGTTGCCATTACTGCCTTACCTTGAGGGATAAGGAAGTTACGAGCGTAACCAGATTTAACGTTAACTGTATCGCCAAGACCGCCCAGGTTACCGATTTTATCAAGTAGAATAACTTGCATTGCTTAATCCTCTTTCTTAATAAACGGTGCCGATTACTGATGTTTGTCAGTATATGGCAATAGAGCTAGGTAGCGAGCGCGTTTGATTGCACGTGCAAGCTGACGCTGATATTTAGCGCTTGTACCTGTGATACGGCTAGGGACAATTTTACCAGCTTCAGTGATGTAATTCTTAAGAGTTGCTACATCTTTGTAATCAATCTCTTGTACGCCTTCTGCAGTAAAACGGCAGAATTTACGACGACGGAAGAAACGAGCCATGGGCTATCTCCTGATCTAAATTTGAATAATGTTGTCGGCTTCACCTTCGTCAAAATCTTCATTTTGAGTAGTCAGAATACAATTTCTGCCTTGATGGTGTGGCCTAATACTAAGTGTTGAGTGAACGCATCGACCTTAAACCACAAACATTCATTCTGTTCATGGTACTTAAATCACTTAATAAAATATTACTAACTAATTAAGCTAAAACTCAAAACAACCCTAAGGGCGCGTTAAGCTTTAAATCGGCCTATTAAAATTACTCAGCGTCTGCTTCAAATTTCACTTCTTCACGCTTAGAGCGCTCTTCTTTTGCTTTTAGCATGATAGAAGGTTCAGTGATAGCAGCTTTAGTACGCATGATCATGTTACGTAGAACAGCATCGTTAAAACGGAACGCTGTTTCTAGTTCATCAATCACTGCTTGATCAGCTTCAACGTTCATAAGAACGTAGTGTGCTTTATGCAGTTTATTGATTGGGTAAGCCAATTGACGGCGCCCCCAGTCTTCTAGACGGTGAACTGTACCGCCAGCTTCAGTGATAGAACCAGTGTAACGCTCGATCATGCCAGCAACTTGCTCGCTTTGATCTGGGTGCACCATGAATACGATTTCGTAATGACGCATTTATTGCTCCTTACGGATTATTCAGCTTCCAAATTTGGCCCGGTCATCCAAAGGAAGCAAGGAACGAATGATAAGTGACCGAGAATTAAGGAGCGAGAATAGTACAGAATGACAATATATTTAGCAAGAAAAATCTAGGTAGGACAGCAACGCTGCACAATAATAACGACGATAGGAAAGACCTAACTCAGTAGAGATAAGAGATATGATTGATAAAAAAAGGAAGCAGATGCTTCCTTTTTACTACGGTATAATCAAATCATTCTTCACAGAAACTGTGATTAAGCNTACGGATTATTCAGCTTCCAAATTTGGCCCGGTCATCCAAAGGAAGCAAGGAACGAATGATAAGTGACCGAGAATTAAGGAGCGAGAATAGTACAGAATGACAATATATTTAGCAAGAAAAATCTAGGTAGGACAGCAACGCTGCACAATAATAACGACGATAGGAAAGACCTAACTCAGTAGAGATAAGAGATATGATTGATAAAAAAAGGAAGCAGATGCTTCCTTTTTACTACGGTATAATCAAATCATTCTTCACAGAAACTGTGATTAAGCGATGATCTTCGCTACAACACCTGCACCAACAGTACGGCCACCTTCACGAATCGCAAAACGTAGACCTTCGTCCATCGCGATTGGAGCAATTAGCTCTACAACCATTTTGATGTTGTCGCCTGGCATTACCATTTCTACGCCTTCTGGTAACTCGATGTTACCGGTTACGTCTGTTGTACGGAAGTAGAACTGTGGACGGTAACCTTTGAAGAATGGAGTATGACGGCCACCTTCATCTTTAGATAGAACGTAAACTTCTGATTCAAACTTAGTGTGCGGAGTGATTGAACCTGGTTTCGCCAATACTTGACCACGTTCTACTTCGTCACGCTTAGTACCACGTAGTAGCGCACCTACGTTCTCACCTGCACGACCTTCGTCAAGCAGTTTGCGGAACATCTCTACACCTGTACATGTCGTTGTGATGGTGTCTTTGATACCGACGATTTGGACTTCGTCACCAACACGTAGAATACCACGTTCGATACGACCTGTTACTACTGTACCACGACCTTGGATTGAGAATACGTCTTCGATTGGCATTAGGAATGCTTGGTCTACTGCACGCTCTGGCTCTGGAATGTAGTTATCTAGCGCTTCTGCTAGTTCTACAATCTTCGCTTCCCATTGCTCTTCGCCGTTCAATGCACCTAGTGCTGAACCTTGAATCACTGGTAAGTCATCACCTGGGAAATCGTACTCAGAAAGAAGTTCACGTACTTCCATCTCTACGAGTTCTAGTAGCTCTTCATCATCAACCATGTCACATTTGTTCATGAATACGATGATGTAAGGAATACCAACCTGACGACCTAGCAAGATGTGCTCACGAGTTTGTGGCATTGGGCCATCTGTCGCGGCAACAACTAGGATACCACCGTCCATTTGCGCAGCACCCGTGATCATGTTTTTAACATAGTCAGCGTGTCCTGGGCAGTCTACGTGTGCGTAGTGACGAGTTGGAGTTTGGTATTCTACGTGTGAAGTAGAAATGGTAATACCGCGCTCACGCTCTTCTGGAGCATTGTCGATTGACGCAAAGTCTTTCGCTTCACCGCCATATACTTTTGAAAGTACAGTACAGATAGCTGCGGTTAGAGTGGTTTTACCGTGGTCAACGTGGCCGATAGTACCAACGTTTACGTGCGGTTTCGTACGTTCAAATTTTGCTTTAGACACGATCGTGTTCCTTCCTAGTTATGATTCACTTTGAGTAACGCACACTCAAAGCGCGCCAGAAATTGCCATTTTATGCGCCAACGCTCGTCAGCGCAATAGATTCGTTATTAATCAAATAACAGCTAACCACGTTCTGCAATGATTGCATCTGCAATATTTTTCGGAACCTCAGCGTACTCTGCAAACTCCATCGAGTAAGAAGCACGTCCTTGGGTTGCAGAACGTAGATCGGTAGCGTAACCAAACATCTCTGCGAGAGGCACTCGGCAACGGATGATTTTCAAGCCTGCAGGGCCTTCATCCATACCTTCAATGATGCCACGACGACGGTTTAAATCACCGACGACATCACCCATCCAATCTTCGGGAGTAGTTACTTCAACCTTCATCAACGGCTCAAGAATAACAGGGCTTGCTGCTAATGCCCCTTTCTTGAATGCCATAGAGCCGGCGATCTTAAACGCCATCTCACTTGAATCGACATCGTGGAACGAACCATCGAACAGTGTGGCTTTGATATCCAGTATAGGATAACCCGCTAACACCCCGTTGTTCATTTGTTCCTCGATACCTTTCGCGACCGGATTGATGAATTCTTTAGGAATTGCACCACCCACGATTTCGTCAACAAAGACGAAGCCTTGTCCCGGCTCGGCAGGTTCAACTTTCAACCATACATGACCATATTGACCACGGCCACCTGACTGACGAACAAACTTGCCTTCAACTTCCGCTTTACCACGAATGGTTTCACGATACGCAACCTGAGGTTTACCCACGTTGCAATCAACGCTAAATTCGCGTTTCATGCGATCAACGATGATATCTAGATGAAGCTCGCCCATACCAGAGATTAGGGTTTGCCCCGTTTCATTATCGGTTTCAACTCGGAAAGATGGATCTTCCGCTGCGAGTTTACCCAGTGCAATGCCCATTTTCTCTTGGTCAGCTTTAGAGCGCGGCTCAACGGCGATCTGAATGACTGGCTCAGGGAACTCCATACGTTCAAGAATCACTTTATGATCTTGGTCGCACAAAGTATCACCGGTTGTAACGTCTTTCAAACCGATTGCCGCAGCAATATCGCCAGCGCGAACTTCTTTAATTTCTTCGCGTTTATTAGCATGCAATTGAACGATGCGGCCAAAACGCTCTTTCTTCTGTTTCACTGAGTTATAAACAGCATCTCCGGAATTGACAACCCCAGAATAGACGCGAATAAACGTCAATGAACCAACAAAAGGATCGGTAGCAATTTTAAAGGCTAAAGCAGAAAATGGTTCATTGTCGTCAGCATGACGTTCAACCTCATTTTCACGATCATCGATCCCTTTAATAGCAGGCACTTCAACCGGTGATGGAAGATATTCAACCACTGCATCCAATACCGCTTGCACACCTTTATTTTTAAACGCACTTCCGCACGTGGCGAGTACGATTTCGTTGTTCAGTGTCCGTTGGCGAAGTGCTTGTTTTATTTCAGCTTCGGTTAATGCACCTTCTTCAAGGTATTTATCCATTAACTCTTCACTCGCTTCAGCAGCCACTTCAACTAAGTTGTTGTGCCACTCTTCAGCAAGCTCTTGCATCTCTGCTGGAATTTCTTCATAGGTGAAGGTCATGCCTTGATCGGCTTCATTCCAGTTAATGGCTTTCATCTTGATCAGGTCGATGACCCCTCTGAACTCTTCTTCTGCACCAATATTCAATTGGATAGGAACAGGAGTCGCACCAAGACGATGTTTAATTTGGTCTACAACGCGTAGAAAATCTGCCCCTGTACGGTCCATCTTGTTAACAAATACAATGCGTGGAACATGGTATTTATCCGCTTGACGCCAAACAGTCTCAGATTGAGGCTCAACACCAGACGAACCACAGAAAACAACCACTGCACCATCGAGCACACGTAATGAACGCTCTACTTCAATGGTAAAGTCAACGTGTCCTGGGGTATCAATGATATTAATGCGATGATCTTGGAATTGGGCATCCATACCACGCCAGAAAGCCGTGGTGGCAGCTGAGGTAATGGTGATACCACGCTCTTGCTCTTGCTCCATCCAGTCCATAGTGGCAGCGCCATCATGAACTTCACCAAGTTTGTGAGAAAGGCCGGTGTAGAACAGAATACGCTCAGTAGTGGTTGTTTTTCCTGCATCTACGTGAGCACAGATACCGATATTACGGTAGCGCTCAATAGGAGTTTTACGAGCCACGATTGTATCCTCTTACTAAGGTTAACCTTAGAAATATAGAAATGTGCTGCGAGAGAACCTCGCAGCACAGAAGGTATTACCAGCGGTAATGAGCAAACGCTTTGTTTGCTTCTGCCATACGGTGAACGTCTTCACGTTTCTTAACAGCAGTACCTTTGTTTTCTGATGCGTCTAGCATTTCAGCAGCTAGGCGAGCAGCCATAGATTTTTCACCACGCTTACGCGCAGCTTCAACCAACCAACGCATAGCTAGTGCGTTACGGCGAACCGGACGAACTTCTACAGGAACTTGGTAAGTTGAACCACCCACGCGGCGAGATTTAACTTCGACCGCTGGGCGAACATTTTCAAGAGCTTCTTCAAATACAGCTAAGTGATCTTTACCAGATTTCTCAGCCATAGTGTCTAGTGCAGTGTAAACAATTTTTTCTGCAGTAGATTTTTTACCGTCAACCATTAGGATGTTAACGAATTTTGCCAGCAATTCAGATTTGAACTTTGGATCTGGAAGGATCTTACGCTGACCAATGACGCGACGACGTGGCATGGAATATTCTCCGTTGTCTTCTTCAGGTTATCCAAAACTTTTCAGTTTCTTCAAAATTAAAATTTAATTTTAGTGTTTGGCCTTACTTAACGCTTCTCTTATAAAAAAGAAGGGCATTAAGACTTAGGACGCTTCACACCGTACTTAGAACGACCTTGTTTACGATCGTTAACGCCTGAACAGTCAAGCGCACCACGAACAGTGTGGTAACGAACACCCGGAAGGTCTTTTACACGACCGCCACGGATAAGAACGACACTGTGCTCTTGTAGGTTATGACCTTCACCACCGATGTATGAAGTAACTTCAAAACCGTTAGTTAAACGTACACGACATACTTTACGTAGTGCTGAGTTAGGTTTTTTAGGGGTAGTAGTATATACGCGAGTACATACACCACGTTTTTGTGGGCACGCTTCGAGTGCAGGCACGTTGTTTTTTGCAACTTGCTTCACACGTGGCTTGCGTACCAACTGGTTAATCGTTGCCATTAGCTAGCTCCTGAATTTACTTAAAGTAAGCTTTGTGAAAAATCTAGCCCTAATTGCTTTACGCAAATAGGGACGCAAAATTCTATGCAGCAGTGAGAGGTGTGTCAAGAAATATACAGATCTTTTTTCTGTAAGGGAAATGGGGGTGTCAGTCTAAATGCACAATGGCTAACAAAATAACTACCAACTTATTGATTTTTCAAAATTAATTGTCATATCAACAAATCCAGCGATATTAATGATATGTATCGGTTCAGCACAAGCCTCTAACCACCCTCGTGCTGCCAGATCCTCTTGTAATGCATAAACTGTGCTATCACAGGGAAGATAACGATAATAGGGAGAAGAGATCTTACTCGCATAAACGGCTTGCTCAACCAACAGTAATACATCACCACACTGTAAGTAACGAGAAAGCCATGTAAGTTGCTCTAATTTTTTGACAATATGCAGCATCTCATTCCCTTCTAAAACGTTAGAACGTGATCAAAGTCTTGCCACTGTTTCGCTATCTCAACTGGCGTTAATGGCTGGGCATCAATCAGTAAATCTTCAATATCCATGCCCCATTCAGCCAAGCTTTGCTGGCAAACATAACGCTGTTCAATGTCGTAAAGATCAAGCAGTTTAAATGCAGAAAGATAATCGCGGCTCAAAACATGCTCCGGTTGCTGATTTTTCACTAATTGCAACACCCCTTCTGCGACAAAAAAAACGGCCAAATTATCGTGATAAGCTGAAGTCGCTAACAACGCATCTAACCCTTCGCGACCGGCACTAATGGCATGCGGTGAAGAGTGAAATATAAAAGCAATTTTCTTCAAAACTGTATTACTCTATCATCACTTAGTAACGCTTCAGCTAAACTACCAAGCCCAGTTTGCTGAAATGATTTAGCTAGGTTTGCAGCACTACGCTGGTGCAATGAGGCTTCACTATCGCTTAACAGTCCCCTTCTCAACGCAGCCGCAACACAAGTTTCAAGACTAACATGATATTGATTCGCCAAGGTTTGCCATCCTTTGACTAAGTCAAATTCATCATTGGCAGGCACCGTCAATGCTGAGCCATTAGATACACCGTCTTGATAGAAAAACACCCGTTTTAACTGATGCCCTTGCTCAATCACATTCAGAGCAAAGAGATACGCATTACGAGCTGACTGTGTCCCATAACACGGGCCATTGACTAATAAAGTAAAGATTAATGCAGGGCTGTCCACGGCCTATTCATCCCCAGTTTTGCGTTGACGGATGTAAAGATAAACGGTGTGCTTAGAGATATTTAGCCTATCCGCGACCCGATTAATCGCATCTTTAATATCAAAAATTCCTTTATCAAACAATGCCATAACAATTTGACGATTCTTGGTATTATTCGAAACTGATTTATCAGTATTGATTTCTTCGATAGTCCGTTCAACGGTTTGATCCACCAATTCCTCTACATCACTGGCAAAGTTGACAGAAGATGCCGCTTCTTGAGCTTCTTGAGTGGGCATAAATGATTGAAGAACTTGAGAAAACGGAGCGTCCAAATTAACATTAATACACAATAAACCAATGACACGGTTGTCACCATTGCGGATCGCAACGGTAATCGACTTCATTAGTACGCCACCTTTCGCTCGAGTAAAATAGGAACGCGAAAAGTTACGTTCAGAGCCTTCAATATCACGCAGCATTTTGAGTGCTAAATCAGTAATGGGAGAACCAACTTGGCGACCGGTGTTCTCTCCATTGGCAATTTTTATTGCTGAAGTATTTAAGTCTTCCAGTGAATGCAGCACAATTTCACAAAATGGGCCGATTAAACTGGCAATACCATCTACTACCGCTTCATAAGAGCGTAAAATCACCTTATCGTGCTCAGTAAAAGGTTTTACATGAACGGATTCGAACTCAAGTAGCATGTCAGTATTAATATTTTCTGTGCTTGTCACTGTACTTTGACCTTAAAACGAAACATCAACTAATTTCTGTAAGTTTATCAGATAATTTTAGTCTATGACTGAGCTAGCTCATTAACAAGTGATTTAAAGCACGTTCTGAGGATAATAACCTAGCATCTTAACCCACAGGAGTATGATTGATGATGGGATATAACAAGGCCAGGGAGAAAAAAGGGCCTGAACTTCAGACCCTACCAGCATAATACGACCCGATTACTTCGCTTCTTCACCATTGCCTATTTTTAATAACTCGACTTCAAAAACCAGCGTCGAATTGGCAGGAATGGTTGGTGTATCTTGCTCGCCATAAGCTAATTCTGGTGGAATGACGAATTTATACTTAGCGCCAACTTGCATCAGTTGAACGCCTTCTGTCCATCCCGGAATCACTCGATTAAGCGGGAATGTTGCAGGTTCACCCCGATCATAAGAGCTATCAAACTGAGTCCCATCAATCAATGTACCTTTATAATGAACTTGAACGGTATCGGTATCTTTCGGAGACTCACCTTCTGCAGGTGTTACTACTTGATATAAAAGACCAGATTGTGTTTGCTTCACTCCGTCTTGCTTAGCAAATTCTGTACGGAACTCGTCGCCAGCTTTTTTGTTTGTCTCGGCTTTTTCTGCCGCTTTCGCTTGCATAAGGCTAGCAACGCGTTTGTCTAACGACTCTAATGCCGATCGAGTTTCTTCTTCTGTCATCTGAGCATTGCCCGCAAAAACATGTTCGATGCCTTTTAAGACAATATCTTTATTAAGCTCAACGCCAATTTCGCTAGGTTTATCGATGCTGGCAGTCAGGTAGTTAGCAAATGAAACACCAATTGCGTAGGCTGCTTTATCATCCTCTGAATGGAAAGTGACGGTTTCTACTACCGGTTGAGCTTGCTCACTGGCTTTAACAGTCGCAGGATCATCTTTTTGACACCCAACAGCGAGTATAACCGTAGCCGCAAGCAGCGATACTTTAAACAGTGATTTCATTGAATTCTCCAAATTTGTAGGTAAACCTTTTGTGAGTGTGCACAAAACTGCTTTTTAATCTGGTGCACAAGCTCATGTTGTACCAATATAACGGTATGTTTTGTAATTGTCTTTACTACTTCACGGATAATTAGTTTTGAGGCGAATAATTTCTCATTTCATCCTGCAACTGCTTACCATGTTGCTGTTAACTGGCTGTTTTTTCTTTGACAACGATGTGGAACGTTGGGTATTAGAACCCAATGGTTCCACCAGTTTTGCATTGAGTCGCGATGGGCGTTTTGCCCTAGTATACTCTCAAGAGCATCAGCTGGTTCTCTGGGATTTAGCACAGCGTCAACAATTAGCTCAACTAGGCGCGCAAGATCCGCAAGCAAGTACCGTATCGTATATTCGCATTTCTGATAATGGTCAGTATGCGGTGACTGCGAGCCAAATCAACTTTGCCGTCTGGCACTTAGGATGGACCCAAGCCAAAGGCCTATGGTCTATCTCTGACGGGGTAATCCGTGACATCGACATCAGTAATAATGGTGAACAAGTCCTCATTGGACTATCCAATGGTAAAGCCATTTACGTAGACTTAGTCTCTGGAAGGCGGCTTGAGTTCCTTGCTCATTATGAAAAAGTAAACTCGGTGGCTCTTTCTCCGAATGGGCGCTATGCATTGAGCGGAGGAAATGACCGTATGGCTTATCTATGGGATACTCAAACCGGACAGATCATCTATCACTTTGAGCATAGCCAACGGGTAAATCGGGTTGCTCTTCAGCGCGACGGTCGACTGGCATTCACCTCAGACAGTGGAAATCAGTCGGTTATTTGGAATTTACAGACCGGTCAAAAACAGACAAAATTACACAGTTTTTCTCGCCAACTACTTTTTTCAACCGCACGATTTTCTGATGATGGGCAGTATCTTATTACTGGCACCCCTTCAAGTTTGATTAGCGTTTGGCGGACAGATAATGGCCAACAGCAAGCTCGCTTTGAAGCAAAAGCCCAAAAAGATGCACGGCCACCTAGAGCTGTAGTGTATGATGTTGCCTTTAATTCTCAACAAAGAGTGATTTCCGCAACCTCTGCAGGTATCGCTCAAGCATGGAAATTTGATCATTAGCCATGAATGAAAAGACGATAACACAACTCGAAAAACGCATTGATGACTTAGAGTGTCAGTTAGCTTTCCAAGAGCAAACCATTGAGGAGTTAAACGAATCCTTAACTCAACAACAACTTGTGATCAGCAAGATGCAAGATCAGATGAAATATGTCGTGGGTAAAATGAAAAATATGGATAACTCAAATCTTGCCGACCCAGCCAATGAGCCGCCGCCGCCACACTACTGACTACTGAATGAAGAAAAAAAGTAGCGATGTTACTGGCGGATAAAGACATAGACAATAACCACTCCAGTGACCACCAAGCAGCCACCAATACGTCGCAACTGGTTATTTGACTGTTGGGTAAGCTGAATAAGCATATGACGCCAGCCATTCGGTACAAAGAGTGGCCCAATGCCTTCCACCACCAGTAATATTCCTATCGCTACCCATATTAGATTCGACATAATTGTCTCCAAAAAAAAGAAAGGCTCCTATGGAGCCTTTCTAAATAGACGGTCAATATCTACTTCGATATTGCACCCTTTGCGCTATTCATGTATCGGAAGAAGTCACTCTTCGGATCTAAGACAAGAATATCGCTCTTTTGGCTAAATGAGTTTTCATAAGCTTGCAAAGAACGTAGGAAGCTAAAAAACTCCGGATCTTTATTATATGCATCCGCATAAACTTTAGCGGCCGTAGCATCAGCTTCACCGCGAGTAATACGAGCCGTTCTATCTGCCTCAGCAATAATCGTTGCCACTTCTAACTCAGCCTGAGCTCGAATAATTTCAGCTTTCTCACGCCCTTGTGAACGGTGACGACGAGCCACAGATTCACGCTCTGCGCGCATCCGACGATAGATGGATTCACTGATCTCGTCTGGTAAGTTGATTTTCTTCATTCTGAAGTCTACCACATAGACACCAAGATCTCGGCTAGCATTGACTCGAGTTTCCTCTAATACTTCAGCCATGATTTCATCACGTTGCCCATCAATTTCAAGCGCTTGTTTCGCCGCTTCAGTAGCCACCGCTTCATCATCTGCACTATCAGGTAGTACGTTACTGTTACGAGGACCAGAAACAATTTGCTTAATTTCTCTTGAACCGATCTCTGAACGTAAAACGTCTGTTACACGGCGTTCAAGTAGTGCTTCCGCCGTTAATGCATTACCACCTCCTGTCGCCAAATAGTACTGACCAAAATCTTCAATACGCCATTTGACATAAGAGTCGATAATGACATCTTTTTTCTCAGAGGTCACAAAGCGATCTGAGCGACTATTCATTGTTTGAATTCGAGCATCTAACGTTCTCACTCGATCAAAGACGGGCATTTTAAAATGCAAGCCAGGCTCATAAATTTTTGACACATCATTGTTATCTTTTAGGATGCGACCAAAACGAATCACAATCCCACGCTCACCTTCTGGGATGACGAACATTGACATCAATAACAATGCCAGTAAAACGACAACCACAGGGATCATTAATTTACGCATGATTAGTATCTCCCTTGACGTGAACTGGTTGAACGAGGCTGAGAAGTGTCAGTGTTACCTGATGTTGTTGCACGTTTAGATTCCAACTCGATTTCATCATAAACTGAAGATGAACCACTTTGACGTTTGCTCGTTGCTTCATTTTGACCGGCTAATTTATCAATCGGCAAATACAGTAAGTTGCCACTAGATTCCGAATCAATCAGAATTTTCGAACTGTTGGTATATACTTCTTCCATCGTATCCAGATACAAACGATCACGCGTGACTTTCGGTGATGCCAGATACTCCGGCAATAGTTTCTCAAATTGAGCAACCTGACCTAACGCTTCATTGGTAATCCGTTCGCTATAACCAAGTGCTTCTTTCTTCAGACGCTCAGCACGACCTGTGGCTTTAGGTAGAATTTCGTTTTTATAAGCTTCTGCCTCACGAATGAAGCGCTCCTCATCTTCTCGAGCAGCAATTGCATCATCGAATGCATCTTTCACCTGCTCCGGTGGGCGTGATGACTGAAAGTTAACCCCAACCACAAATAGCCCCATATCATAGCCATCAATGATTTGGTTTAACGTTTCTTGTGTACTCTGACGAATTTGTTGACGGCCACTGGTCAAAATACTATCCATCAATGAATCACCTACGACGGCACGTAATGCGGAATCAGTTGCTTGGCGCAAACTATCATCAGCATTAGTTACCTTATAAAGGTATTTATAAGGGTCAGCGATACGATACTGGACATCCATAGCAACAGTAACCACATTTTCGTCTTTGGTCAGCATCAGACCAGAAGCACGCAATGAGCGAATCGCTTGTACGTTAACTGGTGTCACTTCGTCAATAAAACGCGGGCGCCAGTTTAGACCAGGATCAACCATTCTATCGTACTTACCTAAGCGTAAAACCACACCACGCTCAGCTTCACCGATAGTATAAAAACCAGAAAAGAACCAAATTGCGATAGCAATAACAGCAATAATACCTAAACCAATTGCACCACCACCAGTAAACGATGGTCCTTTTCCTGTGCCACCTTTTTTGCCAAACTTGCCGCCCAGTTTTTGACTCAGTTTGTTAAACACTTCGTCTAAATCTGGCGGACCTTGCTCACGACCACCTTTATTACCGCGATTATTATTACCCCAAGGGTCATTGTCGCGGCCATTGTTGTCGTTATTATTTCCGGGCTCATTCCACGCCATTAGAAAGCTCCATCATTTGATATGACGTTATACTCTAGCAGCCCTTTAAGTAACGATAAAGTCACGTAAAGCTGCCTGTTCTCTTTTTTCTAGTCTAGACCAGTCAACCTGTTGCATTCGAATCGATATCAACAAATTGCCTGTTGGATCATACTCTTCCTGCTGAATTGCATTCATTTGGAAAAATAAACTACGAATCCGACCTTGATACTGCGGTGGGATCGATAAGCGGTATTGAATGATTTGGCTCGCTAAACGTTCTGTTAATGCTGAAAAAAGCAAATCGATCCCGATACCTTCCATAGCCGAAACCCAAACTGCTTTGGGTACCCCTTCATCGTTTCTCTCGATACGAGGCTGGTGACCATCAAGATTATCAATCTTATTCATGACCAACAAAGTAGGAACTTCGTTTGCACCAATTTCCAGCAAGACATCATCCACCGCTTGGATATTCTCACGAAAACGTTCATCACTTGCATCAACAACATGTAACAAAATGTCAGCTTGCTGAGTTTCTTGTAACGTTGCTTTAAATGCGGCGACTAAATCATGTGGTAAGTGGCGAATAAAACCCACTGTATCAGCCAAAATCGCGGGCCCTACATCGGCAAGTTCAATTTTTCTTAATGTCGGATCTAAGGTCGCAAATAGCTGATCAGCCGTATAGACTCCAGCAGAGGTAATTTGATTAAATAAGGTCGATTTCCCAGCATTCGTGTAACCCACCAATGAAATCGTTGGGATTTCAGCACGGTTTCTTGCTCTACGTCCTTGCTCACGCTGTTTAGAGACTTTCTCTAAGCGGCGTAAAATTGCTTTAATTCGTTCACGCAATAAACGGCGGTCAGTTTCTAATTGCGTCTCTCCTGGCCCCCGTAAGCCTATCCCACCTTTTTGTCTCTCTAAGTGAGTCCAGCCTCGGATTAAACGAGTAGAAATGTGACGTAACTGAGCTAATTCGACTTGTAATTTGCCTTCATGAGTCCGTGCTCGTTGGGCAAAGATGTCTAAAATCAGCCCTGTCCGATCAATCACTCGACATTGGCAAAGCTGTTCGAGATTACGTTCTTGAGCTGGAGAAAGGGCGTGATTAAAGATAACCACATCAGCCTCAACCGATTGCACGGCTTGTGCAATTTCTTGTGCTTTACCCTCACCGACATAATATTTAGGGTGAGGAGACTGACGGCTACCCGTAATCACTTGTAGCGTCGAGACACCAGCAGAAGAGACAAGCATCTCACACTCACTAAGATCGTCCCACTCACCCTGTTGCGTGAAGTTGATATGAACAAGTACGGCTCGCTCACCGGCTTCATAACGGTCAAACAAGCGCTCAACTCCTTAATCTATGATAAATTGACGACAAAAAATTAATCGTCTGATTTTTCTGTTGTACGTTCTGCTGTAGGCCGGTCCGCACTATGATGACTAACTGGACGAGCAGGAACAACCGTTGAAATGGCGTGTTTATAAACCATTTGGTTGACTGTATTCTTCAACAGAATAACAAACTGATCAAATGACTCAATTTGTCCTTGTAATTTAATGCCGTTTACTAAATAGATAGAAACAGGAATACGCTCGCGGCGTAGTGCATTTAAGAATGGGTCTTGTAGAGATTGCCCCTTAGCCATTTTATTTTCCTTATTTTGTATTTTGTTGTAATTATTTAGCTAGTGGTGCACGTCTATTGGTGCGGCCTTTACATCTGAGCTAAACGAATAAAAACACCCTATGTTACTCATCAGAAAGATTCATTGCCCTATCTATAAGCAATGGATCCTTTACAGGGCACATCACGCAAAAGCGATCACATTATACACAGCTAACTCAATCCGATGCTATGGCATTTGAAAGAGTTTCTAACGCTTGATCAACATGCTCACTATCTAACCAAGTTAGATCATCCCAGCTGCGCAACCAGGTGATCTGACGCTTGGCCAATTGACGGGTTGCACAGATACCACGATAAATGGCCTCATTTAAACTGCCCTTCCCATCTAAATACTCCCACATTTGTCGATAACCGACACACCGAATAGACGGTAAATCAGGATGAAGATCACCTCGAGCGTAAAGCGCTCTCACTTCTTGCTCGAAACCTGATTCGACCATCTTATCGAAACGAAGTTCAATTCGACGATGGAGTTCAGCCCTATCCTTGGGAGCTATTGCAAACTGCTTAATACGAAAGGGAATCGGCTCCCCTTTCGTTTTTGTCAGCTCTGTAAGAGTTTTACCTGAAATTCGATAAACTTCCAATGCCCGTGACAATCTTTGTGGATCATTTGGATGAATTCTTGCCGCAGAAATTGGATCAATTTGTTGCAATTCGGCATGTAACCCTTCCCATCCTATTACTTGCGCTCGTAAATCGATCGCTTGTCTAATAAAAGGATCGGCAGCAGGTAGCGGCGATAATCCTTCTAATAGCGCTTTATAATACAGCATGGTACCGCCAACTAAGAGCGGTATTTTTCCTTCACGGACAATTGCTTGCATTTCACGTAGCGCATCTTGCCGAAAATCAGCGACAGAGTATGCTTCGCTAGGATCTAGAATATCAATCAAACGGTGCGGAGCTTGTGCTAACTCCTCCGCTGTGGGTTTAGCGGTGCCAATATTCATCCCTCGATAAATCAAAGCTGAATCCACGCTGATAATTTCAACCGGGAATTTTTTTCGAAGCTCAATCGCTAAACCTGTTTTTCCAGAAGCCGTTGGCCCCATTAAAAATAAGGCAAGAGGTAATTGTGTTGTCATGAATGTAATGCTGCAATCGTAGTGGAAAAATCCACCAACTGTATAAAGTGGTGATCATTAAAGGGAAGCTTACCTTGCCATAACCGTTCGATCTCGGCAACCAACTGGATCGCTTCAGACAAAGTGTAGTCACTTTTGGTTATCATCACACGTTGGCTAAGCCAATGAGTTAATTGGGTCAACGTCAACTCAGCCGATCCATTCGCCTGTTGAGCCGAAATATAGCCAAGTAACTCTGGAATTAAGGATTGTAAATTTTGCTGTCTCAGTGGTTGAGGAACGCCCATGATCATCAATGATGAGGGCGAGCGAATCGTAAGTTCAATTCCTAACCTTGATAATAATTCGTGGCTTTGCTGTAACGCCGCATGTTCCTGTTCAGCCATCTTGACTGCGAGTGGAACCAATAATGGCTGACTTTTTAACGCGGTTTGTTGAGCATTTAATTGCCCGAAGATTTTTAGCTCAAGCGCTTTAGTTAATGCCAGTAAAACGCACCCTTGATCCGATGTCATCAATAAATATTGCCCGTCAACAACCGCTATCGCTTTACCCAAAGACACTTTATCTAAAGAAGGAAACGTGGCCTCTACAGCAGGAGAACTGGGCACAGACGCGTCAGAGGAAAGCGGTTCTATCGTCTGCATTAAGTGCTGATAAGCTTTTGTTTGTTGTGGACTAACGACGGAACGATCTGATAGTGGTGCCGTTTTTTTTGCTACCGGCCGAATCCACGAATTTGATGCTGCTTTTTCTCGCACAAAAGAGAGGTTATTCGCTGATTCCGCTGCCGCTTTACCAGGATAATCGGGTGTTTTTTCTATCGCTTGCCAAACATGTGCAAGAGTCGCTGTCGGTAAGTCTGAAGCAACTTCAGACGGTTCATGAAAGGCGGCCTGATTCCGCTCTCGTGTATCGGTATGCTTATTTTCTGATAAAGCTTGGCTAAGGGCTTGATAAATAAAGTCGTGTACTAAACGGGCCTGATGAAAACGGACTTCATGCTTAGCCGGGTGCACATTAACGTCAACAAAATGAGGATCTAACTCAATAAATAACACATAGGTAGCAAACTGATCGGCACGTAAGCTACTTTCATAACTTTGACGAATAGCATGATTGATCAACTTATCACGCATCATTCGTCCATTCACATAGCAATACTGTAGATCACTTTGCTGTCGAGCTCCTTCTGGTGTCGTGATCCACCCCTGTAATGTTAAGCCTTGATGCTCTAATTCAATACGCAGCATATGACGAACAAAAGCTGCACCACACACGGCTGCAAGCCGCTTCTCTTGCTGCGCTTCCGTTTTTGCCGCTCGGTATTGACGAACCAAATTGCCATTGTGCCGCAGAGTAAGCGTGACATCAAAACGACTCAGCGCAATACGTTTAACGAGTTCATCAATATGAGTAAATTCTGTTTTTTCGGTACGTAGAAACTTTCGCCTAGCAGGCGTATTGAAGAACAGATCTAATACTTCCACCGTGGTACCAACCGGATGAGCGGCAGGTTGAAGTTTTACCGCCATATCTCGCCCTTCACTGTAAGCAGACCAAGCTTCTTCCTGTGCAGCGGTTCGAGAGGTTAAGGTTAAGCGCGAGACTGAACTGATACTGGCGAGCGCTTCACCACGAAACCCTAAGCTAATAATGGCTTCTAAATCATCTAGAGTTTGTATTTTTGATGTAGCATGTCGACTTAAGGCTAAGCCTAATTCATCTTTACTGATCCCAGCACCGTTATCTCGCACCCGAATCAGCTTTGCGCCTCCTTTTTCAATATCGATATCAATCCGAGTTGCGCCTGAATCTAAGCTATTCTCTACCAGCTCTTTTACCACTGAAGCAGGTCTCTCAACAACCTCACCCGCTGCGATTTGGTTCGCTAAACGAGCGGGTAGAATACGAATCGCCATACTCTCCTCACTCTACTTATTAGGAATAATTAGTAATTCGCCAACCACTAATTGATCTGAACGTAATTGGTTAGCCTCTCGAATACTTTGTACACTGACATTATATTTATTCGCGATTTTTCCTAAAAACTCACCACGTTGAACCTTATGTTGTCGTAGTGGTTTATCTTTAAGGCTAACCGTAATGCTCAGCTTCTGCCCGACAAAGAGGGTATCAGATTTTAGGCGATTCTCACGACGAATCGCATCAACAGAAACTTTATAGGTAGCCGAAATTTTTCCCAAAAACTCGCCTGATTTCACAGTATGGGTAATAGTTTCAGTCTCTATTGGATTATTTACAATGGGGACAGGAACAGGTCCTCGTTCTCCACCAGGAATAGTCAGTCGCTGCCCCACAGCAAGACGGGAATTTTTCAATTGGTTTGCTTGCATGATCGCTTGGACACTCGCGCCATATTTTTGCGCAATGACAGATAAAGATTCACCTCGTTGAACTTGATGCTGTTGCGTTTTTCCACGATTCGCAAATAAAGTTCCTTCTGGAGGGTTTTCTTCAAAATATTGCACTAACGCTTTTGCCATCGCTCTCGCTAATTTATCTTGATGACTCCTTTGAAATAATAATCGTTCTTCAACTGGATTCGAGATAAATCCGGTTTCAACTAAAACCGAAGGAATATCAGGTGACTTTAATACCGCCAAACTCGCATTGACGGGTTCTGATTTATGTAAATGAGCAACTTTACCCATTTCGCGCAAAATATTACTGGCAACTTTATGACCTTCTTTCTGTGAATGACTAAATTGAAGATCAAGTAGAGTTTGGCTCACATTACGATCGTTATTGGTTTTTGCTAGCACTTCGCCTGCCCCACCCAACAACTCAGATTGCTGCTCATGATTTTCAACCCAACGAGCTATTTCGGTATTTGCTCGCCGTGTATTAAGCACAAAAACCGAAGCTCCTCTTGGTTGAGGAGTATGAAATGCATCCGCATGAATAGAAACGAAAAGATGAGCCTTACTTTTTCTTGCAATTTCAGTACGTTTATTTAGATTCACAAAATAGTCACCGGAACGGGTTAATACCGCTTTCATCCCCGGAACCGCATTGATCTGATCGGCCAATTTTTTTGAAACACTAAGCGTAACGTCTTTTTCAAATTTACGCGTCGGACCAATTGAGCCTGGATCTTCCCCACCATGCCCAGCATCAATCGCAACAATAATGTCAGCCGTCCCGATCAATTGAGAAGCATCACGGCTAACAGTCGTACTGCTTTTAGACGTTGAAGCAGAAGGAGGATTGATTTTACGGTGTGGTAAATCGATAACTAACCGATGACCATATTGTCCACCTGGTGTTGGGGCTAGCTTAAAAAGCTGAGGAGTGGATTTATTTTTTAACTCCAACACTAAACGAAACGTGTCGCTTTGAGGCGGAGAGCTGGGGCGAATTTTTGTTAAGATCACACTATCTGTTACCAACAAAGGCAGCTTAGTCGCTAAAGAGGTACTTTTAAGATCCACCACTAAGCGTTCCGGACTGCCTAAGGTAAAGTAACTAAACGCGACCTCTGTTTTAAGATCGAGTACCACACGAGTTTCATCTGGTGAAGGCCACACTCTCACACCTTGCAACACATTCGCATACACGTTTCCTCCCAATAAGGAGAGAACTAGTACGATTAAGGCACGTTCAAGATAACTGCGAAAATTGAACACTATAACTCCAGTTGATTTAATAAAATACAGCCATATTCATTATTAGCTTTCACATTCGCCTTGCGTTCAGAACCTTGATAACAAATCTCGATATCAAGATCCGATGCTGGCAGTAAGCCACTTCCTTTCTCTGGCCACTCAACTAAACAAATCGCGTCGTCAGTAAAATAATCACGAATTCCCATAAATTCGAGTTCTTCCGGATCCGATAAACGGTAAAGATCAAAATGATACACATGCCAACGAGCTAACTGGTAAGGTTCCACGAGAGTATATGTTGGACTCTTTACTTTTCCCTGATGGCCCAAAGCACAGATAAAACCACGACTGAATGTTGTTTTTCCAGCCCCTAACTCTCCATAGAGATACAGTGTCGTATGACGAGAACATAGCTGCGCAAGCATGGTTCCCAGTTTTATCGTTTCTTGTTCATTTTTTAAAGTAAAGGTCTTGCTACTCATTACAAAGGATCTCTAACGCGTCAGATGTCGACTATATAAAAATAAGAAGAGAACGAATAGTAAACTGGGTTAGATTTAAGAGACAAGCATTGTTCTGTAAGTAAACAGAAAAACTTTTTCTTGATAAAGCAAAAACCCTTACCTTTTTATCTAGATAAGCCAGATAAGATCCGTTAAGATCCTTCGCCCATTCGATAACCTAAGCTCACTATGGACTATCAAATACTCGCAGACCAAATCAAAGATTGGGCCAAAGCACTTGGCTTTGATAAAGTTGGGATCTGTGATATTGACTTAAGTGAGCATGAAGCCGCCTTACAACGCTGGCTTGATGCAGGCTATCATGGAGAAATGGACTGGATGGCTCGCCATGGTATGTTGCGGGCCCGCCCGGCAGAACTTCTCCCAGGAACGCTTCGCGTAATAAGCGCTCGAATCAATTACCTTCCACCTCAGGCCCAATTTGCCACAAATTTATCCGATCCCACCCAAGCTTATATTAGCCGATATGCCCTTGGACGCGATTACCATAAACTCGTTCGTCAGAGGCTGAAAAAGTTAGCCGTGAAAATTGAACAAGAAATCGGACAATTAGGATATCGACCGTTTGTCGACTCAGCTCCGATTCTAGAACGCCCCCTGGCACAAAAAGCAGGCCTTGGTTGGACAGGAAAACACTCTTTAATTTTAGATAAAGAGGCAGGATCTTGGTTCTTTTTAGGGGAACTGCTTGTTGATATCCCTCTGCCAGTCGATACACCTTTAGAAAATCAATGTGGACAGTGTCGATCCTGTATCACCTCTTGCCCTACAGGTGCAATTATCGATGATGGAGTCGTAGACGCTCGACGTTGTATTTCTTATTTAACGATTGAATACTCTGGCGTTATTCCTGAAGAATTTCGCCATGCAATAGGAAATCGTATCTATGGCTGTGATGACTGCCAACTCGTATGCCCATGGAATCGTTTCGCAGATCTAACCCAAGAATCTGACTTTCATCGTCGAGAAACGTTACATAATAGCGATTTAATTGATCTCTTTACATGGGATGAAAAAACCTTCTTACGTTATATGGAAGGCTCTCCCATCCGTCGCATTGGTTATCAACAATGGCAAAGAAATCTCATTATCGCCATGGGAAATGCCCCCTATTCACAAAAGATAATCGATATTTTAGCGGAAAAAAAAGGAATCAATGAGTTATTAGATATTCATATTGACTGGGCTTTAAAGCAGCAACAAAAAAAAATTAGCCACATCACCAACAAACATCAACGGCTTATTCGCATTATACAAAAAGGGCTACCTCGAGATGCTTAGCGATAGCGTAACCAACAAAAAACTTAGTGCATTTTTTGACACACTTCGCAAATTACTGGGTGTGGAAAAAAATTTTAATAAGATAGCGTTTGATAAACTTTAAAAAAGTTAGTCACACTAGCAGGAAATGATTAGGATCAATAAAAACACAGTTAATGATCATTCCAACTACTTTGCCACCTATAGAAAACAAATAAAACACTTAAAAAATCAATAGGTTATGCAACTTTAAATAGTTAATACCAACACCCCATCATAAAAAGATCCTAGACGTTGCATGACTATCACCCTATAGAAACACTTTATTCACCAAATTATCCACATAAATAATTCTGTGGATAACTCTGTTGATTAATATAGCTAACCTAGACTGAACATAGGTTAGCCTGAAGTAGGAATGGGTGTAGCCGAGGAAATTTTCTAAATGAACGTACTGTCGGCAAAAGAGACTGATTGTGACGAATTGTAATTTTGCTTCACAGCATAAATAAAAGAACATTGGCATAGCCAAAATGAGCAGCACAAAAAATAAAAAAATCTGCGCAAGTGCGCAGCTTAGTCATTTTTGAAATAAATTGGTTGCGGGGGCCGGATTTGAACCGACGACCTTCGGGTTATGAGCCCGACGAGCTACCATGCTGCTCCACCCCGCGTCCGTATTGTCTTATCGTTAAGCACGATAAAAGCTTTAAACTGGCGACTAAGTTTATCACCTACTGCTGATCAGCGCATGATGCCCTGACAGAAAATTGGTTGCGGGGGCCGGATTTGAACCGACGACCTTCGGGTTATGAGCCCGACGAGCTACCATGCTGCTCCACCCCGCGTCCGTATTGTCTTATCGTTAAGCACGATAAAAGCTTTAAATTGGCAGCTAAGTTTATCACCTACCGCTGATCAGCGCATGATGCTCTGTCAGAAAATTGGTTGCGGGGGCCGGATTTGAACCGACGACCTTCGGGTTATGAGCCCGACGAGCTACCATGCTGCTCCACCCCGCGTCCGTACTATCTCATCGTTAAGCACGATGAAAGCTTAAATCATGCAATACACACCACCCTTTTATTTAAAGGATTATCTCGATATTGAGAAACTTTGCTCTGATGAACCGAGCTTGTGCTGCATTTTATCGTCAAGCACGATAATAGCTTTAGAACTGGTTGCGGGGGCCGGATTTGAACCGACGACCTTCGGGTTATGAGCCCGACGAGCTACCATGCTGCTCCACCCCGCGTCCGTATATCTCATCGTTAAGCACGATGGGGCTATAAAACTTAAACAACACACGAGGCCCCCTTTCTTTAAAACAAAAAGGCGTGACCTCAACCTTGTCAAGGTTGCGCTCTACTAACTGAGCTAGTGTCGCATTTCATTGTTGAGTACGATGACAACTATTAACTCTGGAGCGACACACGAGGTTCCCTTCTTTAAAACAAAAAGGCGTGACCTCAACCTTGACAAGGTTGCGCTCTACCAACTGAGCTAGTGTCGCATTTCATCGTTGAGTACGATGACAACTATTAACTCTGGAGCGACACACGAGGTTCCCTTCTTTAAAACAAAAAAGCGTGACCTCAACCTTGGCAAGGTTGCGCTCTACCAACTGAGCTAGTGTCGCATTTCATCGTTGAGTACGATGACAACTATTAATTCTGGAGCGACACACGAGGTTCCCTTCTTTAAAACAAAAA
>NZ_WXWH01000077.1:0-191883 GCF_009904905.1 Vibrio sp. V30_P3S12P165
CTTTATATGTATAAAAAATCAAAGTAAGTGCACACAACAGAGGAGAAAAATTGACTTTAAATGAGATCAGACGTACAAGAATGACACACAAACATCCTGGACGGATTAAATAATAAACAAAGGAGATTGTTATGGCAGATAAGAAAGCAACCCTTCATATTGAAGGAAAAGCGCCCATTGAACTGCCGATCATGGACGGGACCCTCGGTCCTCAAGTAATCGATGTTCGTCAGTTAGGTTCAAATGGCTACTTTACCTTTGATCCGGGTTTTCTTGCCACTGCATCTTGTGAATCTCAAATCACTTATATTGACGGTAATAAAGGTGTTTTATTACACCGAGGTTATCCTATCGATCAATTAGCCAATAACGCAGATTATTTAGAAGTTTGTTACATCTTGCTTTATGGTGAAGCACCAACTCGACAGCAATACGATGAATTTAAAAAAACCGTGACCCGCCATACTATGGTTCACGAGCAAATAGCGAGTTTCTTTCATGGCTTCCGTCGTGATGCGCACCCAATGGCGGTGATGTGTGGCGTGGTCGGTGCATTAGCGGCTTTCTACCACGATTCGCTCGATATTAACAATGATACACACCGCGAGATCGCAGCTTACCGCTTGTTATCTAAGATGCCGACCCTCGCAGCCATGTGTTATAAATATTCCATTGGTCAGCCTTTTATTTATCCACGCAATGATCTGACTTATGCAGAAAACTTCTTGCACATGATGTTTGCTAACCCATGTGAAGAGTATGAAGTGAATCCTATCGTTGCCCGTGCTATGGATAAAATCTTTACCTTGCACGCGGATCACGAGCAAAATGCATCCACCTCAACCGTACGTCTTGCGGGTTCTTCAGGAGCAAATCCTTTTGCTTGTATTGCCGCAGGTATCGCATCACTATGGGGACCTGCTCATGGTGGAGCCAATGAAGCTTGCCTACGTATGTTGGAAGAAATCGGTTCCGTGGATAAGATCCCTGAATATGTCGAGCGCGCGAAAGACAAAGATGATCCATTCCGTTTAATGGGCTTCGGCCATCGGGTGTATAAAAACTACGATCCTCGTGCGACCGTAATGCGCGAAGCGTGTCATGACGTATTGAAAGAACTCAATATTCAAGATCCGCTCTTGGATGTGGCGATGGAACTAGAGCGCATAGCACTTTCAGATGAATACTTTATTGAGAAGAAACTCTATCCTAACGTAGACTTCTATTCAGGTATTATTTTAAAAGCCATTGGTATTCCAATCTCAATGTTCACGGTTATTTTTGCTATGTCACGCACCATTGGTTGGATTGCTCACTGGAATGAAATGCATAGCGATCCAGAAAACCGAATTGGTCGCCCACGCCAGCTCTATACTGGTCAGAAACTAAGAGATTTCCAACCACTTCATGAACGTGAATAACTCCCTGACATTTGTTGGGTAAAACAAGAGCGAGGTTTGCCTCGCTCTTGTTTTTTATACTGGATTATCGATATCGATAAATTCCACCTCAAAGCCATGTGTGCTCGCCAACCATTCCCCTAACGCTTTCACACCATAACGCTCTGTGGCATGATGACCTGCAGCAAAATAGTGAATATTAAGTTCACGCGCTATATAGGTCGTGCGCTCAGAGACTTCTCCCGAAATAAAAGCATCCATGCCCTGTTCAGCGGCAAGCGTAATATAGTCTTGCCCACCACCGGTACACCAAGCAATTTTTTTAATCGGCTTATCTTGTTGCTCCGGTGCGATGTGTAAAGGCGAACGCTCAAGTGCTTGAGTGATCTTAGTCGCTAACGCTTCACCACTCAACGCATGACGCAAACAGCCATATAGAGCCACCGATTGAGGATGCCCCTCTAAACCGCCTTCAACCTCAATCTCCAGTAATTGTGCTAGCTGCGCGTTGTTACCCAGTTGAGGATGAATATCAAGTGGTAAATGATAAGCCAGCAAATTAATATCGTGTTTGATCAATGTTCGTAACCGAGTACCTTTCATGCCACGAATGGCTTCTGGTTCCCCCTTCCAAAAATAACCATGATGAACCAATAGCGCATCAGCTTGACGTTGTACTGCTTGCTCAATCAATGCCTTAGATGCCGTTACTCCAGTGATAATTTTTTTGATGTCAGATTTACCTTCGACTTGCAGCCCATTCGGGCAGTAATCTTTGATTAATTGTGGAGACAAGGTCTCATTTAACAAAGCTTCTAACTGAAAATTGTTCATCTTGTGTTCCATGACTTGATTAGCATGACGTGGTTATAACAATTTCAAGCTAGAATGTCGAAAACAGTACCGCCTCCGCAAGAGTAAATAATATGGACATCACACCGCTGATCAATTGGGTCATCAAAACCCCAACCCTGTTTGAGGCCTCTTGTCCTATCGTGGCAAAGGTTCCTTTTACACCACCAGCGCCAGAGCAACGTTGGCCTAACTATCAAGGGAATCCAAGGTTAGGGTTTGTTTATCAGTTTATATGCCAACAACTGTTTACTCGCACCCCGCGTTATAATGCAGTATCGGAAGAAATCCAGCTTAACGAACATGGAAAAACGCTCGGTGCCATTGATTTTATTACTAAGAATCGCCACACGGATGCATATGAGCATTGGGAAGTCGCTATCAAATTTTACCTTCTTCACCAAGGTTTATGGTATGGGCCGAATGCAGAAGATCGGCTAGACATTAAACTCGCTCACATGCTCAATCACCAACTCTCCCTCTCAACTCGCTTAGAGTTTTGCCAAACTTATCCATTATGGGCCAATGCCCAGCCGCATTTACTGATGCAAGGACGTTTATATACCAATCCATTTCAAGCAGAGCCCATTCCAAAAGAATGCTTAGGTTACTCACTTAATTGTAGCCAAATTCAGGGGCACTGGTGCTATCAAGACCAAGTCTCACTCATTGATGAACCACTCTACTCTTTAGATAAACCCCAATGGTTAACCGGCAGAGAAAAAACATCACCGACTGACTTCGCTGAGCAGCATTATGAGGAGTTTGTGCATTGCCAAAGTGAATCAGGCATTTTTTGGTTTATTATGCCGCGTCATTGGCCAGCATCAGCCAAGTTCAACCAACCCAAATAACAAGGGGAAGCACTCCGTACTTCCCCCGTTTACACAAACCCTTGATAACGCGTTTACAAACCTGCGTCGCTAAAGACTTGATTCACAATTTGCTGCGCTTCATGCTCAATCAGAGCGAGATGTTGTGCTCCTTTAAAGCTCTCACAATAGATTTTATAAATCTCTTCCGTTCCCGATGGGCGAGCAGCAAACCAACCAAATTCAGTAGCGACTTTTAGCCCACCAATGGCGGCACCATTACCCGGTGCATGGGTTAAACGAGCAGTGATCGGATCGCCAGCTAATGTCTGAGCCGTAACCATTTCTGGTGATAATTTACTCAAAACTGCTTTTTGTGGCCCATTCGCTACCGCTTGAATACGGCTATAATACGAATCACCATGTTTAGCAGCGAGTTCATCATAATATTGCTGAGGATTTTTCCCAGTCACGGCGGTAATTTCAGCCGCTAGTAAACATAAAATAATGCCATCTTTATCTGTTGACCAAGGGGTACCATCTTTACGTAAGAAAGAGGCTCCCGCACTTTCCTCTCCTCCAAAGCCAAATTTACCCGAATATAGACCATCCACAAACCATTTGAATCCCACCGGAACTTCACATAGCTCACGACCTAAATCGGCGACCACTTTATCAATCATCGCGCTGGATACTAAGGTTTTGCCTACCGCCACCTCTGTACTCCATCCCGTACGATGACGATAAAGGTAATCGATACAAACAGCGAGGAAATGGTTGGGATTCATCAATCCTTGCGGGGTTACGATGCCATGACGGTCATAATCTGGATCATTCCCAAAGGCCAAATCGTATTGATCTTTTAACGCTAACAGCCCAGCCATTGCATAAGGCGATGAACAGTCCATTCGCACTACGCCATCTTTATCTAATGACATAAATTGGAAGGTTGGATCAATCGCTTCACTGACCAAGGTTAAATCTAGATTGTAGGCTTGACCAATTTGACGCCAGTAATCAATCCCACTACCACCTAGTGGATCAACGCCAATTTTCAGCTTGGCGTTCTGAATGGCTTGCATATCAATCACATTAACCAAGTCATCAATATAGGGTTTTACTAAGTCAACTTGCTTTAATAAAGGGGATTGCTTCGCTTCAACAATCGAAACCCGTTTTACACCACTTAAACCTTGAGAAATCAGTTGATTGGCTCGATTTTCAATCGCTTGAGTTAACTGTCCCTCCGCTGGCCCACCATGAGTTGGGTTGTATTTAATGCCACCATCTTGTGGTGGATTATGTGACGGTGTAATCACGATACCGTCGGCTTTAGCCGTATGCTCAAGGTTATAAGTTAAAATAGCGTGTGAGATACCAGGGGTCGGTGTATAACCATTATTTTCTTGAATAATGACTTCAACACCATTGGCAATTAAAACTTCGAGCACACTACTCAATGCCGGTTCTGAGAGTGCGTGGGTATCTTTACCGATATAGATCGGGCCATCTGTTCCTTGCGCAGAGCGAATGTCCACCACCGCTTGAGCGATAGCTAAAATATGAGTTTCGTTAAATGTTGCCTTATCGGCGCTTCCTCGATGACCTGATGTACCAAACTGAACTTGATGCTGTGGGTTGTTCGGATCAGGTTGCAGTAAATAATAATTAGCAACAAGGGCGGGAATATTATGCAAATCTTGCTGTTGTGCTTTTTGTCCTGCACGTGGGTGCATAGCCATAATGACATCCTATGTAAAATAACAACAAATAAAAAACCCCATAGTACGCCGTTTTGATTGCATATTATGAGGTTTCAATCAGACTTTTGCTTTTGAACGCTAAAAAGTCAAATCGATTGAGTCACTTTGTCGATGATCTCGGTCGGAAAATTCATTCGAACCATCACCTGTTCCACCATTTGCTGTTTGCGGCTTGTATTATTGTTGGTGATAACCCAAAAAGGCGTATTAGGAATTGCTTTTGGCTTGGTTGTTTGTCCATTGGCCAATAGCGTTTGCTCATTATCCGCAAAATAGACACGTTTACGCCCTTTGACTGACATCGCTTCAGAAAAACTTTCAGGATCGATACGATAGAGTGTAGAAAGCACTAGCATAAAACGATCAATCGCTTTTTTAAGATCTGCAAATTCATCTGAAATCAGTAAGCCACGCATCTCTTTAACGCTATCGATTTTCGTTTCTTGTGCGGCATCTTTACTCACAACTATACCTTTAGGAGCCAACACGTCAGATACAGGTTGTTGCACAGACTGTTGTACAGGCTGTCGAGCAACGTTCAGTAAACGTCGCAAAATATCGGAGGCACTTTCACCTATATGTTGGGTTTGGCTAGCAATGTAACGGTATAGATCTTCATCAACCTCTATTGTTTTCATTCGCTTTTCACAATCTCAATGTTTAAACTCTCAGGGATTATAGCGAGATCTTTGCCGAGACTCTACGTTAAACCTATTACGATTAAGATAAAATGTCAGCATTGCTCAATTATAAACTCGAAGGTGAGGGTCACACCGTTGTTTTGATCCATGGTCTATTTGGCAATTTGAGTAACTTAGGATTGTTAGCCCGTGACCTAAAAATCGATCATCAAGTATTAAGTATTGACCTACGTAATCACGGCCAATCTTTTCACTCATCACAACATAATTATGCTCTTATGGCGCGAGATGTCGATCAACTACTTCAGCATCTTGGCATCACCCAAGCAACGATTATCGGCCACTCAATGGGCGGAAAAGTGGCGATGAAATTGGCAGATTTAGCACCAGATATTATACAACAGCTCATCGTACTGGATATGGCACCGGTCGCTTATCATATCCGTCGACATGATCATATTTTCGCTGGATTAGATTCGGTATTGGAACAAAAACCCGCCTCTCGAAGTGAAGTCATGGCGCTATTAGCCAAACATATTAGCCAAGAAAGCGTTTGCCAATTTTTGGCGAAATCACTCATCAACCAAGACAGTGTAATGCTTTGGCGCTTTAATCTGGATGCCATTAAAGCCAACTACGAAAATATCCTCGGTTGGGAGCCTATTGCAAAAAATAAGACACCAGCGCTCTTTATTAAAGGAGCCGACTCAAATTATTTAACCGCAGAGCATCAAACCGCCATTCAGCAACAGTTTTATAACGCGAAAGCGCATGTGATTGCCAAGACCGGACATTGGTTACATGCTGAAAAACCGATCGAAGTACTGCGGGCTATTCGAAAATTCATCGTTTAACTTAAAAATCCGTATAAAATAAGGGGTAATTCAAACATCATGGGCTGATTAACTTTGGCTAATAACAGTGGTATAGTTCGCGCAAGTAATAAATTGGTATAAAGGATAACCATGCTTTACGACTATATGAACATGCTCGAATCTATTGGGCTTGATCTGCTTTTTGCGTCTATTTTTTTCTTTATTGGAATGGCAATAAAAGACGTCTTAAAACAAGGCAATGTTCCGCCATTTGGCCGTCGTATCGTATGGCTGGTGCTATTTTTAGGTTGCGCGGGTTTTATTGCCAAAGGCCTAATTCAACTCAGTTGGGAAGGCACAGGGCTGGGCTAATGACCTAGCATCATTCCCCATCAACCGATAACAATGTAAAGGTAAAGACTCTATGGCAAGTGTAGGTATCTTTTTTGGTAGCGATACAGGTAACACCGAAGCTATTGCAAAAATGATTCAAAAACAACTCGGTAAAAAACTGGTCCACGTCCAAGATATTGCTAAAAGTAGTAAAGAAGATATTGATAACTTCGACCTGCTACTGCTTGGCATTCCTACTTGGTATTACGGTGAAGCTCAATGTGACTGGGATGATTTTTTCCCTGAGTTAGAAGCCATTGATTTCTCTACTAAGTTGGTAGCTATTTTTGGATGTGGTGATCAAGAAGATTATGCCGAATACTTCTGTGATGCGATGGGGACTGTCCGTGACATCGTCGAAGCCAAAGGCGCAACCATCGTAGGCCATTGGCCAACCGAAGGCTATGAGTTTGAAGCGTCAAAAGCCTTAGTGGATGATAACCACTTTGTTGGTTTATGTATTGATGAAGATCGCCAGCCAGAGCTGACCGAACAGCGTGTCACCACTTGGGTAAATCAAGTTTATGAAGAAATGTGTCTTTCTGAACTGGAAGACTAACTGAACTGGAAAACTAAAAAATAAGTCCTCTAAATCCAAACGACTTAGAGTTGCAGGTAGGCAGCAAGTGAGTGACAAATTTGTCTAGAACAAATTTGAACAGCCGTAGGCTCACCTTTGGTGAGAGCCACAAATGGCTCTCATCATCCCCATGAGCATCAACAGGCTATGTAATTGGGGTGAAAGAACGTAGCCAACACCCCTGCGGATTTAAGTAGGAAGGATATAAACGGAGGGCTTATTTTTGTCTCGGATTAAGATAAACGCTAAAATCTACCACAAAATTTGTCCTAAAAATGGGGCGATCAATACCGTCACCATGCCAGCAATCATCATCACTACACTCGAAACCACACCTTCAGAATTGCCTATTTGATACGCTTTAGCGGTTCCAGCGCCGTGAGCAGAGGCCCCTAAACTGGCTCCTTTACCAAAACGCGAACGAATCGACAAGATCGCCAATACAGTTTCTCCTACCGCCATACCAATCACTCCAGTCAATACAACAAACAAAGCCGTTAAGTCACTTTGTCCACCGATAGAACGCGTCGCCTCCACCGCAAAAGGGGTGGTAATTGAACGCATCGCTAAGCTACGCTGTAATAATTCTGGCAACTCAAACCAACGAGCAAGTAAAACGGTACTACCCACCGCAACAATCACCGACACCAAAACCCCAACGGATAATGACAGCCAATGACGTCGAATCAGTTTGCGATTGTCATAAACAGGAATAGCAAAAGCAACCGTTGCCGGGCCAAGTAACCAAAGTAACCAATGCGATTCTTCCATATAAGCTTGGTACGGAATACCTAACCCGATCACAACAGCGACTAAGAGTACAGGAGCCAATAAGAGCGGCATTAGCAATATCGAACGCTTACGCTGATAAAGCATTTTGCTGCCATAATAAAAAAACAGCGTTAAAAGAAGACAAGCAACCCCTAGTAACGATAGATGTACCGACACCTTATACCTCTCTTACCTGATGACTTTTACGTCGAGCCCATTTTAATTCGAAACGATATAATTTATCGACAATCCAAGCCGTTGTTGCAATCACCACAATGGTACTGATCACTAAGACCAGCATAATACGCCCTCCTTGTTCACGCATAAGTGGCTGATAATTGACGACAGCAACAACCGCAGGTACAAAAAACAACAACATTTCTGCCAGTAACCAGGATGCCCCTCTCCGCAGCCAATCCACCTTCACAACTCGGCTAAACACTAATACCAATAATAAGAGCATACCTGTTAAATTAGCAGGGATAGGAAGATGAAAATGCTGAACCAAGTAATCGGCGATAAACCATATCAAAGCTAGCACCACAATTTGACCAATCGTCAATAAACCATTTTCTACTTTTTTCATGTTATTAATCGTTATTTTGTGAAATTAATCACATTATAATCAGGTGCAAAACCTGCATAAAATGACTTTTTATTATAAAAATCATTCCAAAATGGAATAATCAAACGAGCACGATAATTATGGATATTAAAGCGCTGCGCTACTTTGTTGAACTCGTTAACCAGCAAAGCTTTACCCGAGCATCAGAACAGCTGTATGTGACACAACCGACCATCAGTAAGATGATTCGTAGTCTTGAAATAGAAGTAGGACAACCTTTACTTCATCGAGAAGGACGACGATTTTGGTTAACTGAGGCGGGAGAAATCGTCTATCAGCGAGCAGGAGAAATTATTGCCCAGTTGACCCAGTTAGACGCTGAGCTGATAGATCTCAACCAATTGCAACGCGGTCAACTTCGATTGGGCATTCCCCCGATGGTTGGGCATCTCTATGCAGGGCTGATTCGGCAGTACCGCCAAGTCTATCCAAATGTTGAAATGACTATTGTCGAGTACGGGGGACGCAAAATAGAGCAAGCAGTATTGGATGGCGAATTGGATGTCGCTATTACCATGCTTTCTCAGCATGCAGAACAAAATCTCAATACGTTAGTACTGGATAATTATCCTATTTATGCGGTACTTCCCAATAGTTCACCTTGGAAAGATATGCCAAAGCTTAACTGGAGCATGTTAAAAAACGAACCGTTTTATCTTTATACACAAGAATTTACACTGAGTGATTATGTGCAGAGCCTATGCAAGCAACAGGGATTCATACCACAAATCGCAGCGCGTAGCAGCCAATGGGACTTTTTGGTGGCACTGGTCAAAAATGGTATTGGAGTCGCATTTTTACCTGAACCACTTTGTCAGAGAATACAGAGCGATGGTGTGCTAGTGCGACCGATTACCCCAACGATTGATTGGCGACTCTGTGTCATTTGGCACGCCGAACGATACATTTCTCGAACTGCAGAGGCATGGATCGAGCTATGTAAGCAGTATCAAAGCACATCGAACCTCCGTCTGGATAAAAAAGATTAACCAGCCATGATCATAAAGGTAATGAGTCATCAGTTCGATATTTCGGCTTTTTGCGAACATAAAGTTTACGGTGAACTTCTGAAACTACCGTTCCTTCTTGGTCTTTGACATGGATAATAAATTCAGGAAAGCATTTATCACCATTAGCCGTCACGGCCAATATATCATCGAGTTGGGCCTGAGAAATCAAAAACTCAGCATAAAGATCACTTTGGCCTGGCTTGATAAAATTAATGCTCGCCTCTTTATCCCAAACATAATATTGCTTTCCCAAAATCCCCATCAACATTAAAGAGTAAACAGGATCAGTGAGAGAAAAAATACTTCCTCCATATTGAGAACGGTTGGCATTTTTATTCCACCAACGTAGCTTTAAGCGTAATTTGGCTTCACGAAAATCATCACTGAGTGATTCAATTTTTATCCCTGCCCCCCAAAAAGGAGGCCAACTATTTAGTGCCCACTTCACAATATTAGGTTTATACAATATTTCCAGTGTTTTATTCATGCTATCCGTGCCTTAGACTCTAATTGATCTCAATACCTCAGCAATGATGAATCGCATGGCCATGAGGTTGAGAAGTATAACGCAGTTGATGTTGCACAATTGTAACTGGTCAGATAAGATTTCACCGTGATTTAACACGACTTTATACATAAAGACAGTAACCCTTTGAACTTCGTGGTTTATTGTTTTGACTGGGTGACCTATAATGTGAGACAACATTGACGTCTGTTTACGACGGCAGATCATCAACGGGAAAGTATATGTCAGACAATAACCAAGCGCTAAAGGATGCTGGTCTTAAAGTAACCCTTCCACGGCTAAAAATTTTAGAAGTATTACAGCAGCCTGAGTGCCAACATATTAGTGCTGAAGAGCTGTACAAAAAGCTGATTGATCTCGGTGAAGAGATCGGCCTTGCCACCGTTTATCGAGTTTTAAACCAATTTGATGATGCAGGCATTGTTACTCGCCACCACTTTGAAGGGGGCAAATCCGTCTTTGAGCTCTCAACGCAACATCACCATGATCATTTAGTCTGTCTCGATTGTGGTGAAGTGATTGAGTTTTCAGACGATGTCATCGAACAGCGCCAAAAAGAAATTGCCGCTCGATACAATGTTAAATTAACCAATCACAGTCTGTATCTGTACGGTAAATGTGCTGACGGGAACTGTAAAACCGATCCTGACGCTCACAAAGTCAAGTAATTACATAAAAAAACCACCGCATGGTGGTTTTTTTATTACTCGTTAACCCAAGACGTTAAGCTAAAAGTAATCTCGAATCAAAACTTCTGCAATTTGTACCGCATTGGTTGCTGCGCCTTTACGTACGTTATCTGCCACAACCCATAAATTGATACCACTATGATGGCTAATATCATTGCGAATACGCCCCACAAGTACGCTATCTTTGCCACCAGCATCACGTACTTGGGTTGGATACTCTTCACCTTGAAAAACATCAATTCCATCCATTTGATCTAATAATGCAATCACTTGTTCGGCATCAATCGGATCACGGGTTTCAATATGTACCGCTTCTGCATGTCCATAAAAAACCGGGACACGTACGCAAGTGGGATTAACCATTAACGAAGGATCATTGAAGATTTTTTGGGTTTCCCATACCATCTTCATTTCTTCTTTCGTATAGCCGTTATCCATAAATTGATCAATTTGTGGAATACAGTTAAAGGCTATTTGTTGACTAAAGGTTTGCGGCTCCGCCGGAATACCATTGAGTAGCTTAGCCGTTTGCCCGGCTAATTCATCAATACCCACTTTACCTGCACCAGAAACCGACTGATATGTAGTGACATTGATCCGTTCAATCCCGACAGCATCATAAATAGGTTTTAAAGCCACCAACATTTGGATGGTTGAGCAGTTCGGATTAGCAATAATATTTCGATTACGAAACTCTGCAATAGCCTGAGGGTTGACTTCAGGAACAACCAGTGGGATGTCGTAGTCATAACGAAATTGTGAAGAGTTATCAATCACTACTACGCCAGCTTCTGCGGCAATCGGTGCCCAGCGTTCAGATAACGCGCCACCGGCAGAAAATAAAGCAATGTGGGCCTGTGACCAATCAAATTCCTCAACATTCTGTACGCAAACGGTCTTGCCGTTGAAACGGTAGGCTTTCCCTTCACTGCGCTCACTGGCCAGTAAAAATAACTCACCGACTGGGAACTGGCGTTCTTGCAGAACTTCCAACATCGTTTCACCCACGGCACCTGTTGCGCCGAAAATGGCAACATTAAATTCTTGGCTCATTCGTTACCTCTATATTAAAACCTAATTTTGCTAGTGGCTCGAGTTGACAAGACTCATCTCCCACCAGTTTGATTGCGCTGTATTCTCGTCGATCCCAGTACTGTTTTCGCATTTGATCAAAACCTCCTGGCTTACCAATGTCACGGCGAAACAGGGCATCATCACGTCGTACATCATAAATCAGTTGCGTTAGACTAAGCAGTGTCGCTTCATCCCATTTTTGATGTAGCGTTACTTCAGGAATCGGAGCAACAGGGAGTAAGCTGGATGGGTTGGCCCACAATGCTTGTCCTAAAAACTCACTGTAGCGGTTAAAAATCATCGTGGTACCACGCGCCTTTCCCTCTAGCCCATAACCTGCCACATGTGGCGTCGCAAAGGCAAGTAACGGCAGTAATGTCGCATCGACCTGCGGTTCAAACTCAAACACATCCAATGCTGCGCTGAAACCATCACGCTGCTGCAAACGGACTTTAAGCGCTTGATTGTCTACAACCGGTCCACGAGCAGCATTAATTAAAATTTGATCACTACGCAAGTGCTGTAAAACAGCCTCATCGATCAGATGATGTGTTGGCCATTCACCATCGTAAGTGATCGGAGTATGCAGCGTAATCACATCCGCTTTCTCTAATAGCACTGGCAGTGGGGTAAATTCGCGCTCATCCCCTTGAGACTGCTTTGGTGGGTCATTTAAAAGCACCTTGATACCAAGCCCTGTTAAACACTCAGCAAGGTAACTACCCACTTGACCAGCACCGATGATACCCACCGTTTTATCCCAAACAGAGAAACCTTGCTGCTGAGCAAGTACCATCAAAATACTAAACACATACTCTGCTACCCCCACTTTGTTGCAACCGGGAGCGGCGGTAAAGAAAATCCCTCGTTCAGCTAATAAAGTTTGATTTACATGATCGACGCCAGCGGTTGCCGTACCAACAAACTTTAATCGGTTCGCTTTAGCCAGTAAGTGTTCATCCACTTTCGTCACTGAACGAATCATTAAAGCATCAATATCGATGAGATCATCTGCCGTTAACGTTCTTCCGGGCTTTAGTATCACCTCGCCAAGCTGGCAAAATAACGATTCAGCATAAGGCATATTTTCATCAATCAATATTTTCATAGCAGGTTCACACAAGTTATTTTTGAGGGACAAAGAAATACGATGAGACGATAGCCTCGCTCATTGGCTCGCTATCTAGTTGACACGCATTGTGCAGAAAAGCGTTCACGGTGTCGAGAATTAAAAAGACCCGGTGCCTATTAGTCACCGGGTGAATATCCAGAACAAAAGGATCCTGTCCCGCTCTCCAGGGGACAGAGTCTGCGTCTGTTTGATCGGTATTACCGACCGGTTCTGGAAAATTTTCCTTTATGTAATCACTGATTACGCAGAGTACTTTTTGATCACCAGTGTTGCGTTCGTTCCACCAAATCCAAAGCTGTTAGACATGACCGTTGTAAGCGGCTGTTCACGCATTTGCGTCACGATATCTAATCCCTCAGCCGCCGCATCTAATGTCTCAATATTAATACTTGGTGCAATAAAATTATGCTCAAGCATCAATGTGGAATAAATTGCTTCGTGAACACCTGCCGCACCGAGAGCATGACCGGTCATCGCTTTAGTAGCTGAAATCGCTGGACTGTGACCGGCAAAAATTTCTTGAATCGCACCAAGTTCTTTGAGATCGCCAACCGGTGTTGACGTGCCATGAGTATTAACATAATCCACATGATCAACCTGTTGCATTGCCATTTTCATGCAGCGAGCGGCACCTTCACCCGAAGGCGCAACCATGTCATAACCATCAGATGTCGCACCGTAGCCGACAATTTCACCGTATATTTTAGCACCACGCGCTAAGGCGTGTTCTAACTCTTCGATCACCAACATACCACCACCGCCAGAGATAACGAAACCGTCGCGGTCAGCATCATAGGTTCGTGAGGCCTTCTCTGGCGTTTCATTATACTTCGTTGATAAGGCTCCCATGGCATCGAACATCATGGTTAAAGACCAATCTAACTCTTCACCACCACCGGCAAAGACGATATCTTGTTTACCCAGTTGAATCAGTTCCATTGCATTACCGATACAGTGAGCAGACGTTGCACAGGCTGAACTGATCGAGTAATTAACCCCACGAATTTTAAATGGAGTCGCAAGACACGCAGACACGGTTGATGACATAGTACGTGGTACCATATAAGGCCCAATGCGCTTGACCCCTTTTGCCCGTAGTGTATCAACAGCAATGGCTTGGTTTAATGAAGATGCCCCACCCGAACCGGCAATAATACCGGTACGATCATTAGAAACTTGTTCTGGTGTTAATCCGGCATCGGCTATCGCTTGCTCCATCGATAAATAAGCGTATGCAGCAGCATCGCCCATAAAACGCATTTGTTTGCGATCAATATGTTCCGCTGGGTTAATTTTCAAGTCACCCCACACTTGGGAACGCAAACCTTGATCTTTAAATTGTTCAGATGCGCTAATCCCTGATTTACCTGCTTTCAGAGACGCTAGAACTTCTTGGACGTTGTTACCGATACTGGAAACAATACCCATACCGGTGATGACGACTCGTTTCATGTGAGATTCCTATAATTCAAAATTTCTTACTAGATGATAACCAAGATAAGTAACAAAAGTGGTCAGCTTTCCTATAAATCCGTACAATCTTGCCTTATTAAACACATATTGCCTAGAACTGATCGATTATGACGGCTATTACTCATGCACAACTGGCTTGGAATGATGCAGGAACCCCTGTATCAGACCACTTTGATGACGTCTATTTCTCTAATACTAATGGATTAGAGGAAACACGTTATGTTTTTATTGAAAAAAATCACCTGCCACAAAGATGGCATGAGTATGATCAACGCCGCTTTGTGATTGCAGAAACAGGCTTTGGAACTGGGCTTAATTTCCTCGCCACTTGGCAATATTTCGACCAGTTTTTACAGCAATCACCTGATGCTACGTTAAAATCATTACATTTTATTAGTTTTGAAAAATATCCATTAAAAAAAGCCGATTTGATCCAAGCCCATCAAGCTTGGCCTGAACTCGCCAAATACGCTGTTGAGCTACAAAAACATTACCCCATAGCTGTTCCTGAGTGCCATCGTATCCTATTAGCTGGAGGAGCCGTCACCCTAGATTTATGGTTCGGAGATATTAAAGACTGTCTACCTAAGGTGCCTGTTCCGCCACAAGGATTGGTTGACGCTTGGTATCTTGATGGTTTTGCACCGAGTAAAAACCCTGAAATGTGGAATCAGCAACTTTTTAATGGTATGAGCCAGTTAGCCAAATCAAAGGCAACCTGTGCCACGTTTACCGCAGCAGGGTTTGTACGACGCGGACTCATCGAAGCTGGCTTTGAAATGAAAAAAGTCAAAGGTTTTGGGACTAAACGAGAAATGATTGCCGGTCATCTCGCACATAAAAATCGATATACGAATATTGATCCTTGCTACCACAGAGAAGAAGTTACGAACCTGCAAGAAGTCGCCATTATTGGCGGTGGTATCGCCAGTGCAACCCTAGCTCACGCACTTTCGCAACGAGGAGTTCCCGTCACTTTATACTGCGCCGATACAGCGCCCGCCGCAGGAGCATCCGGTAACCGACAAGGTGCTGTTTATCCTTTGCTCAATAGCCAGCATAGTGGCGTATCACGAGTATTTGCTCCGGCATTTCTCTTTGCTCGTCAGTGGATCGAACAGATCGCACACCGTACATCATTTGCACATGATTGGTGTGGCGTCACCCAGTTAATGTGGGATGAAAAATCTACCGAGAAGCTAACCCGTATGTTGCAGGGCAATTTTCCTGATCAACTCGTTCAGTTTCTCAATCAAACGCAAACCCAAGAAAAAATAGGGTTACCGATTGATATGCCTAGCCTTTATTACTCGCTTGGTGGTTGGCTATCTCCAGCTGAATTAACCCAAGCTGTGCTGATGTTACTACAAGAAACAGGCATGTTAACGACCTACTTTGAACAGCCGATTGAAAAATTAACGTGGCTAGCCAGCCAGCAGCGCTGGCAATTAACCAGTCGCGATCAAACCTTTGAGCATCAATGTGTAGTTATTGCTAATGGCCATCAATTTGATCAGTTTGCACAAACTCGCCATATACCTTTAGGAAAAGTTAAGGGCCAGGTGAGTCACGCACCGACGAATTCAGAGCTACAACCACTGCAAACGGTACTGTGTTATGACGGGTATATGACACCCCATAGTTCGGATTACAAGACCCACTGTATTGGAGCCAGTTATGATAAGCACTCGTTAGACTATCTTTTTGATCCTCAAGCACAGCAAGAGAATGCTCAGCGGTTAGCTCGTTGCATTCCTAACCAATCTTGGCCTAAACAAATCGATGTCTCAGGTAATCAATCTCGGCAAGGAATTCGCTGTGTTAGCCGAGATCACTTACCTTTTGTTGGCAATATCGGTCAACGAGACAAGATTGTTGAGCAGTACTCCGACTTACCTCAACAACCTCTAGAGCACATACCCTCGGTTGCAAACTACCCTCACCTCTATGGGATCTTGGGTTTAGGCTCTCGAGGATTAAGCTCTGCTCCTTTGATGGCGGAGCTATTAGCATCCCAGATCTGTGGCGATCCACTTCCGCTGCCCGTGGATGTGCTTGAAAGCTTGCATCCTAGCCGAATGTGGATTCGAAAACTTAAAAAAGGACAATCTGTACGCTAATTGTTCTGTACGCTCATTGTTCGTCGTTCCGTCGAACGGCTAAACTTGCTCGATAAGTTGCTGCCAAAGTTCACTCACAATCGCCTGATCGACGGGTGATAATTCTGAACGGGCAGCCGCTAAACTCTGCGCTATCTTTATCTTAAACTCGACCAAATCATCAATCCCCGCCTCCTCACAAGCAGCAGCGGAGAGTGAAATATGCCCCCGTAAGTAGCCCCCAGCAAAGAGTTCATCATCTGACGCAGACTCAATACGTGCATCAATCAAATTCAGTAGTTTTTCTTCAAATTCAATAATCATGTTTTACTCGTTATTTCACTATAAATTGATCGGGGCTTAAAGGTGGCCGAGCATAGTGCTGGCGCAAGGCATCCGATAACCGTTTAACTCGCAAGGGTAATCCTTGTTTTAACAGTGCTAACACCTGTTGATGTACTTTATGCATAAAGGCCAATCGATCCGGTTCACTATCCCCATTTAAGTTGTCACAACTCACCGTAAATGGAAAACCCGCGCTTTGTGCAAAAATCCATTCATAAGCTTGAGGGCGAATTTCGACACGTTCAAATTCAGACTGGACTTCTGCCGACCGGCCATCAGGCTCATACCAATAGCCAAAGTCTTCCAGTAGTCGTCTCTGCGGCCCTGCGACACACCAGTGGGCAATTTCATGCAAAGCTGAGGCATAAAAACCTCGCGCGAAAATAATGCGATGATAAGGGGTAAATTCATCTGCTGGTAGGTAGATAGGTTCATCACCACCTAGTTCTAACTTAGTTTGATAATCAGCAAAAAAAACCTGATTAAAAATAGTAATCAAGTCTTGATATTGATGCGTCATAAATAATGTCGCCTCTCCCTCTTTTTATTATGGTGAGCATTCTCTCGGTTTTTTACCACCGGGTAAAGGGTTACCCTGAGGATCCGCGAGCACAGAACAGATTATCCGATACCTTAAACGCTTATCGCCATATCATTATCAATTAGTTTAAGTAATCAATACCTGGCGTTATCCTTACAAAAACTCATTCGTCAATAGCATTGATAGCTCTTACACTCACGCATTCTTAGGGGCTGTGGACCCTAAGCTTCAGGTAAATAAATAAGAGGCTCCGGCATGTTACTAAGTATTCTCTATCTCATTGGTATTACTGCGGAATCGATGACAGGCGCTCTCAGTGCTGGGCGTCTGAAAATGGATTGGTTTGGGGTCATGCTGGTTGCTAGTGCGACCGCGATTGGTGGAGGAACGGTACGCGATATTTTACTTGGCCACTACCCATTAGGTTGGGTAAAACATCCAGAGTTTCTAGCAATTACCTGCTTAGCGGGTGTGTTAACCACTGGAATTTATCGCTGGGTGATTAAACTAAAAGGACTATTTATTCGCTTAGACGCACTCGGGTTGATTGTATTTAGCATCATCGGTACAAAAGTCGCGCTAGGTATGGGGCACCATGTAATGATCTGTATGGTGGCCGCATTAGTTACTGGCGTATTTGGCGGATTATTACGAGATTTAATCTGTCGTCAGCCTCCTTTGGTACTACATGATGAGTTGTACGCTTCAGTGACCTTAGTCGCTTCAGGGCTCTATCTGGCATTACTTGAGCTGGGAGTCAGTGAAATCACCAATACAATAGTAACCTTAGTCGTGGGTTATCTGTTGCGTATGGCTGCGGTTCGATTTAAGTGGCGTTTACCTTCTTTTCACTTGGTTGAAACAGATAAACCGCTGCATTAATTCTCTTTTCCTAACAAAAAACCTCACACCTGATATAAGATGTGAGGTTTTGCTAAACGGAAAACCTTACAGTATTGGTGTTTCCGTATGGACACCGTGATTCTGGCCGCGATGACGCAGTAAATGATCCATCAGTACAATTGCTAACATGGCTTCAGCAATCGGTACGGCACGGATACCCACACAAGGATCATGACGACCTTTAGTGATCAGTTGCGTCGCTTTCCCCTCTCGGGTAATGGTTTCACCAGGAACGGTAATGCTTGAGGTCGGCTTTAGGGCAATGTTTGCCACGATGTTTTGCCCAGACGAAATACCCCCTAAGATACCCCCTGCATGATTGCTAGCAAAGCCTTGCGGAGTGAGCGGATCTCGGTGTTCGCTGCCTTTTTGACGTACAACCTCAAAACCATCACCAATTTCAACCCCTTTTACGGCATTGATACTCATGAGAGCGTGTGCAATATCGGCGTCTAAACGGTCAAACACGGGTTCACCCAAACCCACCGGAACCTGAGTCGCCACCACTTGAATTTTAGCCCCAATCGAGTCGCCCTCTTTTTTCAACTCACGAATCAGTTGATCAAACGCATCCACCTTATCGACATCAGGACAAAAAAAGGCATTATTCTCAATTTCGTTCCAATCGACTTTCTCTATCGAGATCTCTCCCATTTGCGACAAATATGCTCGAATTTCAATACCAAACTCTTGTTTGAGATATTTCTTAGCAATTCCGCCAGCGGCAACACGCATCGCTGTTTCCCGAGCAGAAGAGCGCCCACCACCTCGGTAGTCACGCACGCCATACTTTTGGTGATAAGTATAATCGGCATGCCCGGGGCGGAATTTATCTTTAATTTCTGAGTAGTCTTTTGAGCGTTGGTCGGTATTTTCAATTAACAGACCAATCGACGTTCCGGTTGTTTTTCCCTCAAACACGCCGGACAAAATTTTCACTTCATCAGGCTCACGTCGTTGGGTGGTATAGCGCGAGGTTCCAGGACGGCGGCGATCTAAGTCAACTTGTAGATCGGCGGCGCTAATTTCCAACCCTGGAGGGCATCCGTCCACGATACATCCTAGTGCGATACCGTGACTTTCTCCGAATGTGGTCACTCGGAAATGTTGTCCGATACTATTTCCTGCCATTATTTCCTCAAACTCGCTTACGTTGAGCGGGTAGTTTTGCCCATCGTATTCATGACTATTATTGGTAGAATCATACTCGCTTGATTAACGAATGATGTAAAGCCCCTATCGCGCACTAATTGCTAACAAATAGCCAAGCACCGACACTAGGCCGGTGCTTGATAACGGTTCAATCATTAATCGCGGTACAATGCAAATTCATCCGCACACGCGACTAACTGTTCTCGGGTTAATAAAAAGACGCCATGGCCACCATGTTCAAATTCCAACCAAGTAAATGGAATATCAGGATATTGCTCCATTAAATGAACCATTGAATTACCGACCTCACACACCAAAATACCTTGTTCAGTCAGATAACGAGGAGCGTTGGCTAAAATTCGGCGAACTAATTTCAGCCCATCGGTGCCTGCGGCTAACCCTAGCTCTGGCTCATGTTTGAACTCATCGGGCAAACTATGCATATCTTCTTGATCCACATAAGGTGGATTGGTCACAATAATATTGTATTGTTCTTGAGGTAAATCTCTAAACAGGTCGGAACGGATAGGAAAAACTTGCTGCTCTAAACCATGATCTTGAATATTTTGCTCTGCCACTTGCAACGCATCCGACGAAATATCGATCGCATCGACCTCAGCATCAGGAAACGCATAAGCACAAGCAATCGCAATGCAACCACTGCCTGTACATAAATCCATAATTCGAGTCGGTTGTTCGACTAACCAAGGCGAAAATTCGGCTTGAATTAATTCGCCAATCGGAGAACGAGGCACCAACACCCGTTCATCAACAAAAAACTCTAACCCACAAAACCAAGCTTTATTGGTTAAATAAGCCACCGGAGTTCGTTCATTAATACGTTTCACCACTCGCTCAACCACACGTAATCGCTCACTGCTGGTTAAGCGTGAATTAAGTACATGAGGAGGCACATCTATCGGTAAGTAAAGGGTAGGCAAAATAAGTTGAACCGCTTCATCCCAAGCATTATCTGTACCGTGACCATAAAATAGTTTCGCGGCGTTAAAGCGGCTCACCGTCCAACGAATCATATCCTGAAGCGTATACAGTTCAGAAACCGCTTCATCTACAAAAATCTTATCCAAAATTGCCTCCGAAAAGCGCTACAATACTGCCAATTCCGACTCATAACCGATTATTTACCGACAATGAACAAAAAACACACCGATTTCAATCCAAACGCTGATCTCGATGCGGATGATTTTGCTCTGTTTCAGGATGCAGTAAAAGGCGTAAAAAAGTTTGCGCAGGATACCATAGTCCGACCACCAAACAGAAACCCCAAACAAAAAGAAATCCGTCGAACCTCGCGCGAAGCGAGTGATAACGATTTTTATTTTTCTGACGAATTTGTTCCCCTCTTAAGTGAAGAAGGGCCTACCCGTTATGCTCGTCATGATGTGTCAAAGTATGAAGTTAAGAAATTACGTCGTGGTGTTTACGTGCCTGATGTTTTTCTCGATATGCATGGTATGACTCAAGTCGAAGCCAAACGGGAACTAGGAGCAATGATAGCTTATTGTCTAAAAGAAAATGTTCACTGTGCTTGTGTGCAACATGGAATTGGTAAACACATTCTTAAGCAAAAAGTTCCGCTATGGTTAGCTCAGCACCCCGACGTGCTAGCTTTTCATCAAGCACCATTAGAATTTGGTGGCAATGGCTCATTATTGATTTTACTCTCTATCCCTGAAAAATAGGCCCTATCACCTCGTTAGTAACGCATATCCGGTGGAATAGGTAGGTTATCTTCTTGAAGCACCGGACGTTCTCCTCCTTTACGTCGATACTGCTTAAGTTGAAAGACATATGCCAATACTTGAGCGACGGCCATGAATAAACCATCAGGGATCTCTTGTTCTAACTCCGTGGTATGGTAAAGCGCACGGGCTAAAGGTGGAGCAGGAACAATCATGATGTCATGCTCACGAGCGACTTCTCGAATTTTTAACGCCAGAAAATCACCGCCTTTTGCCACCACAACGGGGGCTCGATCTGTGTCTTGCTTATAACGCAAAGCGACAGAAAAGTGTTCAGGGTTGGTAATAATCACATCCGCTTGCGGGACATCGGCCATCATGCGCCGCTGAGCTGCCTCACGCTGCAACATTCGAATCCGCCCTTTCACCTCAGGTTTACCTTCGGTGTCTTTGTGTTCATCTTTAATTTCTTGCTTAGTCATTTTGAGTTGTTCGGCGTGTTGCCAAATTTGAAAAGGGATATCAATCGCCACAACGACCAACAAAGAGCAGCTAATCAGTAAAATAAAATTGAGTAAAATATCCAGCGCATGAAAAAGATTTTGTGGAAACACATCCATGCTCAGCTGAAAAAGATCCCACTTTGATGCATCAATCAGATAAAATGCCACCCCAGAAACCAGTAATACTTTTAAAATCGACTTTAGCAACTCAACCCAACTTTGTAGGCCAAACATCCGTTTAAAGCCACTCAAAGGATTAAGTTTAGATAGCTTCGGCATCGCCGCTTCGGTTGAAAAGCTTATCCCACCGACCCCAGCTGCACCAAGCAAGGCTGCGACAAACAAGGTTACTAAGATGAGTAATAACGGTAATAATAAGCCCGTTAGCGTACCGCCAATAATTTCAAAGAGTTTACTGCTGTCAAAAATTTCTTCGCGGCTAAGAGAGAATAATCGCCCCATCATGCGGTATAAACCTCGAGCCAATAAATCGCCAAACCACATTAGCGATACCGCCCCCACCACTAATACCGAGACTGAAGCCAACTCTTTTGAGCGTGCCACTTGGCCTTTTTCTTTAGCTTGCTGTAACCTTCGGGGGGTGGCCTCTTCTGTCCTTTCTTGGCCGTCAGATTCTGCCATCATGGCCTCCTAACAATTTAAGCGTATCAAGCGACAAAGCTGCTGCTCACCCTCTAACCAGAATAATTCATAGTGTGCAAACAAACCGCTGATAATATACCAACAGAGCAATATGCCGACCAATAAAGCAAAAGCAAACCCGAGTGAGAATATATTCAATTGTGGCGCGGCACGAGTCATCACTCCAAAGGAAAGGTTAACCGTTAGCAGAGCAATAATTCCGGAAAGTGCCATACTCAGCGCCACTTTAAACATAATGCCAAGCCATAATGCTAACTCTCGAAAATCCACCGCAGTGAGTGCTCCACTGCCGATCGGTAAGCTTTTAAAGCTCATGACCACTAATTGAATCATTTTCAAATGACCATCGGTTGCCAAAAAAAACATGGTCGCCAACAACATAAATAACTGCCCCAATAAAGGGGTACTTTGACCATTCGCAGGATCCACCATGGAAGCAAAACCTAAACTCGATTGCATCCCTAAAATTTGTCCGAGAATAATAAACGTTTGAATCAGAAATTGCGTCACCATGCCCATCGCTACGCCAATAATTAACTGCTCTAACGTCGTTAAAAAACCTTGAAACGATAGTAAAGCTATATCTGCGGTAATTTGAGGAATGGCTGGCATGACCGCAAACGTAATGGCCAAACCGAGATAGAGGCGAATACGAGGAGAAACAAATCGAGCCCCCGTCACAGACATCACCATTAACATGGCAGAAATACGGGCAAAGGGCCAAAAATAGTGAGCGATAAAATCTAGTACCACACTGGTTGGGTATTCCATCGATACTCCTTAATAGAGCACCTGTGGTAAGCGCTCAATCATCGCCATAAAGAACTCCATCAGTATCTGGGTCATCCAATGCCCAAACATCATTAATGCTAAAAGTGTCACGATAAGACGAGGTAAAAAACTCAAGGTTTGTTCGTTAATAGAGGTCGCCGCTTGAAAAATTGCCACTACAAGACCAATCAATAAGCTCGGAATAATGATGGCGCATACCATGATAAGAACCATCCACAGCGCTTCACGAAATAGCTCAACAAACAGTTCTGGTGTCATTGGCCCCTCCCGCTACAAGGCAAAACTGCCTGCCAAAGTCGATAAAATCAGGTTCCAACCATCCACTAAGACAAAAAGCATTAACTTAAAAGGCAGCGAAACAATCATCGGTGATAACATCATCATCCCCATCGCCATTAACACCGAAGCAACCACCAAATCAATAATTAAAAAAGGCAAAAAGAGCATAAAACCAATTTGGAACGCGGTTTTCAATTCCGAAGTAATGAAAGCAGGAATGAGTACCGCCATGGAAACCTCTTCTGGATTTTGGACCTCTGCGCCAGAAATATTCACGAAGGTTTCTAGATCTTTCAGCCGCGTTTGTTTGAGCATAAAAGCTTTCATCGGCTCTTGGGCCAAGTCAAATGCTTGACGTGCAGAGATCTGTTCATTGAGGTAAGGTTGAACGGCTTGATCGTTAATCTGATTGAGCACCGGCGACATAATAAAAAAGGTAAGAAAAATAGCAATCCCGATAATCACTTGATTTGATGGTGTTTGCTGTAACCCCATGGCTTGACGCAAAATCGACATCACGACCACAATTCGGGTAAAAGACGTCATCAAAATAACCATGGCGGGTAAAAAGCCCAACATGGTCATTAAAGCTAAAATCTGAAGGTTTATTGAATAGTCTTCACTACCATCAGCATTCGTGGTCATAGTAAAGGCCGGAATACCACCGCCACCACTACCACTGGTTAACGCTAAAGTGTTCGATGCTCCTTGCTCTTTCTCCATCGCGCTCACGGTGATACCACCTTCAGTAAGCGCATTGGCCGGAATGGGGGTTTCCAGCGCTTGTTGCGCACTCGCTAAAGGAGCCCAGAGTAAAATAAGGAAGCAAATAAGGGTCATCATCCAAGATAACGACACCGAACAACAAGTATATCGATGGTTATTTATCATGTTTTTTCACTAACTGAGTCAACTGGGTAGCGAATGAACGTTGATCGGTCGCTTCTTGGATCAACGGAGTGCTCAACTTTGAAATTAACTGAATAGATTGTGTGGTGACGCCTATCAGAAACTGTTCGTCACCCGCTTGCACTATCATCAATCGTTCTCTTGTACCGATAGGCAATTGACGTATCACTTGAAATTCTTTTTGCTGACCTAAGGTTGTCACTCGCATCCGTTTTAATAACCAAGCCAAACATAAAATCAGCACCACAACGAACAAAAGCGACCCAAAAGTGGTCGCTAAATCTAACGATGCTTTCTCGGTGGCCAACACGGGGAGTGACACAAACCATAAACTGATGAACCATTTCATAAATTATCTCAGTTTCTTAATTCGTTCAGTTTGGCTTATCACATCAGTCAGACGGATACCAAACTTATCGTTAACCACCACAACTTCACCGTGCGCAATCAAGGTACCATTAACCATCACATCTAATGACTCTCCCGCGATGCGATCCAACTCAACCACCGAACCTTGATTGAGTTGCAGTAAATTACGAATACTAATTTTTGAACGCCCAACTTCCATCGAGATGGTGACAGGAATATCCATGATAGTATCGAGCTTACGACGTTCATCGTCCGTAATCGGTGGTGAAGTATCTTTTAGCTCGTCTAGTGGCGCAGCTAACACTTCATCGACATCGATTTCTGGGGCACTAGGATCTTCTCCAAGAGCGGCAGCCCACTCATCTGCCAGTTTTTGATCATCTGATTTTGACATCTTTGCTACCTATTCTTACTCTTGTATTGGTTATTACTCTGGTATTGATTCTTCATCTTCCAGCTCATCGTTCTCTAATTCAGCAATAATATCTTTGCCTAAAAACGCAAGATCGGTTTTTACCACATCTGGGCGACGGATCTTTTCTGAAATTTGTACGGCCAGCTTTTCACCAGAGCGGCCCATTTTGACTCGATAGGTCGGTAAGTCTTCCACAAACATCACCGCATGCTCTGGCATATCAATCGGGATAATGTCACCGACTTGCAATTCCATCAAATCGCGCAGAGCAATATCTTGCTCCAATAAATTGACTCGAAAGTTAATTGGCACATCCATAATCTCATCTCGTAGTGCCGAACTCCAGCGGACATCGGTTTCCATTTTATCCGACTGAACCCCCGCATCGAGTAATTCGCGAATGGGCTCCACCATCGAATATGGCATCACCATATGAAAATCACCGCCACCACCATCCACTTCAATATGGAATGAACAGACAACAATCACTTCTGTTGGGCTAACAATATTCGCCATACTCGGGTTCACTTCGGAATCGAGGTACTCAAACTCGACTCCCATAACTGGAGACCACGCTTCTTTATAATCGGTAAAGACGATTTTGAGCAATAATTGGATAACCCGACGTTCCGTTGGAGTAAATTCACGCCCTTCAATACGAGCATGATAACGCCCATCGCCGCCAAAAAAGTTTTCCACCAAAATAAAGACTAAACGTGCTTCCATTGTCACCAGAGCCGTTCCTTTGAGTGGACGAAAACGAACCATATTCAAACTCGTTGGAACGTACAAAGTATTTTGGTATTCACCAAATTTCATCATTTGTACGCCATTGATTGAAACTTCTGCCGTTTTGCGGAGCATATTAAACAAACTGATGCGTAAGTGACGAGCAAAACGTTCATTAATCAACTCTAAGGTCGGCATCCGACCACGAACAATCCGATCTTGTGATGAGAAATCAAACGAGACCGCCCCCGGGTCAACGGAATCTAATTCGTCTTCATCGTCATCAACGCTGTCTACACCATGCAACAGCGCATCAATTTCGTCTTGGCTTAATAAATCGGTCACGAACTCACCTATTGCATTACAAAATCAGTAAAGAGCACTCGTTCTATCACCGGCTCTCCTACCACTTGTGTCATCGCCGCTTTTATATCTTCGGTTGCCTTATCCCGTAACTCAGTTCGCCCAGAGGTTGTCCGTAATTGTTCAACGGTTGCAGAAGCAAAGGTTGCCAATAATGTACTTTCAATTAAAGGCGAGTGAAAGCGAGCCAAATTTTCATTTTTACTCCCACGAACCATAAGCTGAACCTTTACCTGTACCATTCGACCACGATTTTCCCCACTGACATTGAACACAAAAGGTTGTGCAATGTTAACATAGGACACTGGTTCAATCGTGGCGGCTCGTTGGGCTTGCTGAGCTTGTTTTGGTTCAGGACTACCGGAACCGATGAAGAAGAAAGCGCCTCCAGCGATCAATAGCAAGGCGACGACAGCCCCAACAATGATTAATAGTTTCTTTTTACTTTTAGGTGCATTTTCATCAACGGCCATAAGTTTACTCTATGCGGTTATTGTTTTATTAGTTTAAGCGTAATAACTGATTCCATCACGCTTTGTTGCCACATTCAAATCAAGTTTGATGTCTGACTCAAGGTTTTCATCTCCCAGCAAAGGGCCTTTACCAGCCAACCCTCCTGATTCTCTACCGTTGGCTGAATACTGCTGCTGTTGACCTGCACTCTGTTGTTGAACAGAAGTATCCGCTAACTGAACCCCTTGCTGAGCTAACATCTCTCTCAAACGTGGCATCGACTGCTCTAAGGCATCTCGTGCTTGGTTATTGGCCACCATAAACTGAACACTAGCCCCATCACCATGCATATTCATTCGAATATGCATTCGACCTAACTCTGGAGGATCAAGACGAATATCAATATTTTTTAGGTTCTTCGACATCATCATTTGCACCCGTTCGGCCATTTCATCTGCGACGATTCCTTTATTTAATGCTAAAGGTAATGGCTGACCTTGAACCATAGCTGGATCATGGCGCAATCCAGTCGGTTGAGTTGCAGATGATTGTCCTGCAGCGGTGGCTAATTGCTGAGCAAATGAATGCTCGCGCCCCGGCTCGGAGTCCAGTGATTGCTTCTCTTTTGCTAACATGACCGAACCCCGTAGAGACGCTTGTAATACTTTAGGATCCATCACCGGTACCGATTGGACTGACTCAGCGATAGTTGCTGCAGCAGCTGATCCGACAGAGCTGTTAGTCAAAGGGACGTCGTTCATCATCATGGTCGCGGCAGCCGGATGAGCCGATGGCTGAGATGAAATAGCCGCAGATGGGGAAGGCGAAACTAAGCCATGAGGAACATTCGGCTTAGCCGACTCATGGCGAGTATGGCCATCGGCTTGAGCTAGTGCCGTGATAGTTTCTACAGATTCTACCGTTGGTTCATCACCGCTGGCTGTAACGTCAGGAGAAGCGACAAGCTGTTCTTGGTTTGATAACTGTTCCTGGTTTGGTAACCGCTCTTTTTTAGGTAGCTCACTTTCTCGCGTAAATTGTTGCATTTGCGCTGTTGCTGTAGATTTATCTTCTGCCGTTGGTATGACGAATTGTTCTGATTCATCAATCGGTTGTTTGGTGACGGTCATATCACTGTGAGCAAATACAGCTTTATCGAGCGGGGCATCACCTTTCCAATCGGGCAACTCAGTCTCATCTAACGGTTCAGCTTCAGTCTTTGAGACGGTGGAAAAATCAATCGCCCCTTCCTCTTGAGTCGATTGATTAGGCAAGTTATTGCCGCTCGTGGTAAGTAAAGTTTGATTGGCTTGCTGTAGACGACCAAGGAGTTCATCACCGTCATTCATTACTTGTGCAGTTGTCACCGGCTCGTCTACCGATTCATTTTTCGTGGTGGCGCGATCTGCTTCATCCAGCGAATCTGTATCAAGCTCGAGTATGGCTGGCAGGGCGTCATTGCTCGATTGTATGGCTAACGGCTCTAGCTCAATATCATTGAGGTTAACGGCATCAGGATCAGCGAAGTTTATCGGCTGCGTAGGAATCGCTTTCTGGGACTTTGATGAGCTTGCTAGTTCAGGTTCCTCGGTTTCAGCTTCGCCATTAGAACGAAACAAAAGTGTAGCTAATTGCTCGAAAAACCCAGTAACCTCTTCAGTCTCACCCTCTTTTAAACTGTTTTTTTGGCTAACATCAGTTGCTGCTGCACCTGATAAGCGTTTTTCCTCAACTGAAGAGATTGGACTGATATTCATATGCACACCGCTCACATTGTGGATAACATCTAAACGCCATGTTCGGTATTGACCGTATCTAGCATGGTAGGCTGCAATCGATGCAATAAATGAGCCAAAATGTCGATTTAAACGCGACTATCGAATGGTAGAGCGCAGACGTTGACGATTAAAATTAAGGGTAGAAAATTCATCCATCTGCTTTTGTTCACGTCTCGCTTGTAAACGTTCTTTTTCATTTTGTTTTTTCTCAATTAACCACTCATAAGAGCGACGCTGCTTACGAACATTCATCCAATGCTGTTGGCAATTTTCAACTTGTTGTGTGAAATGCTGTTCAGCCCCCCGCTGCTTGGCTAACGTTTCGTCCAGCTGAGTTAAAAAACGATTTAAGTGGCCATATTGGCTAGCCGTAAGCCCGGCTTGACCACGTTGCACCAGTTGTTGGCAGTAGTCTAACCGATACTGCTCAATCTGTTTCAATTGCTGATAATAACCCTCTAGCTCGCTTCTAGCGTTACTCAAGGCCATGACAGCTTGATCTTCCGTCTCTTGAGCTTGCTTTAACAAAAATTCTAACGCATTGTCCATACTCTACTTACTCCATGCTAAGTACATTTTTCAGCATACCAATACACATATCGTAAGGGACTGACTCTTTCATTTCTTGCTGTAAATAACTCTCTAGACGTGGTTTTAAAGTAAATGCACTATCAATCGCCTTATCGGTTCCAGGTTTATAAGCGCCGATAGAGACTAAATCTTGGTTTTTACGACAAATGGATAAAATTTGCCGTACCGCTTTTGACATCAACAAATGTTCGTCAGTAGTGATCTGCGGCATCACACGGCTGACGGACTTTTCGACATCAATGGCAGGATAATGCCCGGCATCAGCCATCTCCCTTGAGAGCACAATATGTCCATCAAGAATAGCCCGAGAAGCGTCAGCGATTGGATCTTGAAGGTCATCACCTTCGGTTAATACGGTGAAAAATGCCGTAATAGAACCTTGATCTGGGCCACCATTGCCAGCTCTCTCCACTAACGCAGGCAACTTTGCAAATACCGAAGGCGGATACCCTTTGGTGGCAGGAGGTTCACCAACCGATAGTGCGATTTCACGCTGAGCTTGTGCAAAACGGGTTAATGAATCCATTAATAGTAATACATCTAAACCTTGATCTCGGAAATATTCAGCAATCGCCAGTGCTGTTTGACAGCCTTTTAAACGCATTAACGGTGAAGCATCAGCGGGAGCGGCCACCACCACCGCTCGTTGACGCCCATCGGCCCCCAAGATCTCTTCGATAAATTCTTTTACTTCGCGTCCACGCTCACCGATTAAGCCCACCACCACCACTTGAGCGGTGGTGCCTCGCGTCATCATTCCGAGCGTGACCGACTTACCTACCCCAGAGCCCGCAAACAGGCCAATACGTTGCCCCTTACCAACAGTTAATAACCCATTAATGGCTTTAATGCCCACATCAAGCGGCTCACTGATAGGTTTACGTAATAGCGGGTTGATCGGCTGAGCATTAAAGGTGGCGTATTGATCGGTATAAATCGGCCCCAGTCCATCTAATGGGTTTCCCACGCCATCAATCACTCGTCCTAATAACTCCATTCCAACCGCGAGACCGGCTTCTTCCGTTAGCGGCGTCACTTTTGCACCAGGCAATACACCATTAATTTGTTCACTTGGCATTAAGAATAAGCTATCGCCAGAAAAACCAACTACTTCAGCTTCCATTTCGCCGGACATAGTTTCCACTAAGCACAAACTCCCAATCGGAGCTCGGCATCCGGTGGCCTCAAGAGTTAATCCTACCACTCGAATCAACTTTCCAGAAGCAACCGGACGACAGGTTAAGCCTTGCGTTTTATATTGTGCTAATCGTTCGGCTAGTGCTTGCATTACTCTTGTCCTTGTTGGTGACGATTAGTTCCACAAAAACGTTGTAATACACTGCGAACGCGCTCTTCCATACGGTAGTTAACACTCGATTCACCCGCTTCGATTTGTACATCACCTCGATTGAGGGCGGGTTCACTGTTCAGTGTCCACTGGCGTAGCGCCAGTTCTTGCTCACCATAAGCTTGCCTGATGATTTCACAATCCTCTGGGTGCAGTTTGACATGAATCGTATGCCCGGCTATAGGGAGTGCTTCAACCGATTCTTTAACGGTATCCAGAATCACCTGAGGGTTCATTTGTACCTCAACTCGCACGACCTCTTTGACTAGCGCCAACACCATATCTACTAATTGTTTTTCCACTTGAGCATTCATCAACTCCAATGGCTGGGCAAATTGGTTCGCTAGATTCAAGAAGTGTTCAACTTGTTGTTGAATTTGTGATTGCCCGGCGGCTAACCCTTCAGCTTCTCCCGTCTCAACCCCTTCTTGGTGACCCGCATCAAAACCGGCTTGTTTCCCTTGCTCAAAACCTTGCTGGTATCCTTCGGCCTGACCTTGCTCAAGGCCTTCTTGATAGGCTGCGCGCTTAATTAATTCAATGTCTTCATCAGTCAGAGTTTGAGGTTGATCGGGCTCTGGTTCATCAAAGCTTGGGACCCATGCCGGATCGTAGTTGAAAGCCGTTTGTTTGGCTTTTTTATTCTGTTCACTAGAATAGTCTGGCAACCCCCACTTTTTAGGGGGCTCAACGGTAGCATCAGAGCCTAAGCGGATAAAACCACGCTTTCTTTCTCCAGTCATGAAACACCTTTACCGAACGATAAAAAGGCCAGCTTAATGCGCAGGCCTTATATATTATAAAAATTCATCCGCCCCGCCAGACAACATCAGCTCTCCGTTGTCCGCCATTCGTCGAGCAATGGCCAAAATTTCTTTTTGCGCCGCTTCAACATCTGAAACTTTAATCGGTGGCATGGCTTCCAAATCATCTTTCATCAATTCAGCAGCGCGTTTTGACATGTTCTTGAAAATTTTCTCGCGTAGGGCTTCATCCGCACCTTTAAGAGCTTTTTGTAGCACATCTTGTGGAACATCACGGAGCAATTTCTGAATCCCTTGATCATCAACTTCAACCAAGTTTTCAAACACAAACATAAGGTCTTCGATCTGAGTCGCGAGGTCTTCGTCTTGTTCACGCATCTGATCCATCAGCAGACCTTCAATATTATTATCAAGGTAGTTCATAATATCGGCTGCCGCCTTCAAGCCGCCAATTTTCGCCGCTTGTGCCCCTGCTTGACCGGCAAATTGTTTCTCCATGATTTCATTTAACTCAGCTAGGGCCGAAGGTTGAACTTCTTCTAGATTAGCAATACGCATCATCAGATCAAGCCTATCTCGCTCGGAAAACTGAGCAAGGATTTCAGCAGACTGATCGGGATCAAGATAGGATAAAACGATAGTTTGAATTTGTGGGTGCTCATTAACAATAATGCTCGCCACTTGTCTTGGATCCATCCATTTCAGTGAATCCAAGCCTTTTGACCCAGTCCCGAGCAGAATTTGATCAACCAAGTTATTCGCTTTATCTTCACCTAATGCGGCAATCAAGGCATTACGCATAAAGTCTTCACTACCCATACCGATGTTGGTGTATTTTTGAATATCTTCCAAAAATGAGCGGTGCACTGCGGTTACTTTGTCTTGGCTCAAATCCTTTGCTTTCGCCATCGCACTACCGACCCGCTGAACCTGCTTTGGCTCTAAGTAGCGAATAATTCCCGCCGCATCTTCCTCGTTAAGGCTGAGCAATAAAATAGCAGCGCGTTCCTCTCCAGGAATGTTGGCAATATCAATGCCGTCTGCGGAGTCTTTATCTTCGATATCGTTAGGCATTTTGCATCCAATTCTTCACAACTTGAGCCGCAAGTTCTGGCTCGTTAGCGACCAGAGCACGTACCGCTTTTAATACGTCCTCATCTTTATGTAAATTAGGCAAATCAATACCAGAGCCAAATTCAAATAACTCGCCTCCTTCAATATCGCTGCCAATTAAGCTCGTTTCGCCATCCGCTCCAATAGGTAAACCATCAGGGCCATACAACTGTTCATCATCATCTGCCGCTGGATTAAGCAGTTTTTTCATTGCCGGGCGAACCAGTACTAACACAATAACAATAATCACCAATGCACTTGCTAACCAACGGATCCAATCATTAAAGTGTGGATTTTCCCAAATCGGCACATCAGCAAATTGCTCAACTTCGGGTTCGGCAAATTGCATGCTCAATACATTCAGTAAATCACCACGATTTTCATTAAAACCGACCGTACCAATCAACAACTGACGAATTGCGTTAAGCTCACTTTCTGTTAAAGGCTCATAAGTTACTTGCCCATTATCAGGATTGACGACTGGACGATTCTTTACCGCTACTGCGACCGTTTGTCGATTCACTACGCCCGTCTGTCTTCTTTCATGACTAATGGTAGTATCTAATTCAAAGTTACGCGTCGCCTCTCGATGCACTGAACCTTGCCCAAGAACGGAACCATCCTTCATCTGAGCGACATCTTGAGGTATTGAAGCATCCGCCGGAGGTTGATTACTTAAAGCCCCCGGAATACCAGCCACAACATTGCCGTTATTGTAATCTTCTAAGGTATATTCACTGCGTGTTGATGGTGTGTTCGGATCAAATACTTTACGTGTTTGTTCCACCGCGCTAAAGTCCAGCTCTATATCGACCTGTGCGGTATAATTACCTAAACCTAAAATAGGGATAAGAACCGAATCAATTTTGCTACGAAGATTCTCCTCTTGACGACGTTCAAGCTCTTGTTCTTTACGTCGAGCCGTTGAGATCGGATCTTGTGAGCCGGAGCTAAGTAAACGCCCGTGTTGATCGGTCACAGTCACACGGGTAGGCTTCATTCCCGGCACGGCACTCGCCACCATATCAACGATCGAATCCACTTCTTCTTGCTTTAGGTTAGTGCCTGTACGCAAAGTTAAAAAAACGGATGCGGACGCTTCTTGATTATGCCGTACAAAAACACTTTGCTTGGGAAGTGCGAGTAAAATGCGCGCTTTATTAACTTGACGCATTTCTTCGATGGCTTTTGCTAATTGACGTTCACGGCTCAGTTTTAAACGTTCTTGCTCAAGGCGTTGCGAAACACCAAATCCCATGTCTTGCAAAAGGATATCATCACCTGTATTGCGTGATTGATTTAGCCCAGCCCGAACCATATTAAGTTTAATGCTATTGTAATCGCTACTCGGTACTAAAATGGTATTACCATCTAACCGGTAGGCTTGTTTTTGTTGATCAAGATGATCCAATACAGGGATCAGTTCTTCAGTATCATAAGCCCCAAGAGGCCGCATTTCTGGTTCTTTTACCCAGAAAAATAACATAACAATCAGGGCCACACAGATGGAAATGGATAACACCAACACAATCTGTCTTAAAAGGTCAAGATCGCCCATAGCAAAGTCTAGCTTAGAAGAGCTTTTCTCTTCTAAATCTGGATTTTGTGCACCCCCCTCAAGATCAACGCTGGTCGACAGCGCTTGCTCTCCACCTGAGGTCAGTGTCAGATCGGTGGTTTTTTTATCTTCAGCCAAAGCTCATACCCTATGTGGTTATACTGGCATATTCATCAGTTCTTTGTACGCTTCAACTAGTTTATTGCGTACTTGAATGGTCGCTTCAAAGGCAACACTGGATTTATTACGAGCGATCATCACATCCGATAAAGAAATACCTTCATCGCCTCGATCAAAGCGAGTTTGTAAATCACCGGAGGCTTTTTGTAATCCGTTCACATTATTGATAGCCTGAGTTAGCATATTGCCAAAATCAGCGCCAACTTTTTGTCCAGTTGCGGCAGGCCGACCATTACCCGCTTCGACCATCATGGCCTGCATTTCACTGTGTAAGCTATCTAATTTCATGGTAACCTCGAGTGCCAATTCTTTGACTCTAACATCCTGCTTTAATAAAGCAGCAATTAATATGCCACTTGGAATCTGAGCTAAACGGATATTTAACCTGGGATATCAATACCCGCATCACGCATCTTCGCTAATTTATAACGTAGTGTACGCGGGCTAATACCTAATTTCTCGGCCATTTCTTTACGTCGTCCGTTACACTCGACCAGCGTTTCCATAATAATGGAAAACTCTTGATCTCGAAGCTCATCACCTAATCCAATCGGGCTACAATCACTTTTTACCAACGAGGCGCTTTCTGCCACTGGTTTGATTGTAGGATTAGCTCTTTCATCTTCTTGTTCAACCAGCGCTTGTAAGCCAGAAGCATCTTGCCAATCCAACCCTTCGAGTAAAATATGCTGCTGTTCAATATCCGCTTGCTCACTTAAGATCAAAGCTCGCTGAATGACATTATCTAACTCACGGACATTACCTGGCCAAGGATAACTCTGCAATTTAGCGATAGCGGTTGTTGAAATATTAGGAACAGGTAAACCGAGCTTTTTACAATGTCGTTCAATAAGATGGCTCGCTAAAGGGGCAATATCTTTTTTTCGTTCACAGAGAGCCGGCCAAGTAATTGGGAACACATTCAGCCGATAATATAAGTCTTCCCTGAATTTATTCTCTTGCACATAAGCTTTTAAGTCCCGGTTACTCGTGGCAAGAACTCGCACATCTAATTTGATACTTTTCCGACTACCCAACCGCTCAACTTCTCGCTCTTGTAAAACACGCAACAATTTTGCTTGTAAACTTAAATCCATTTCGCTAATTTCATCAAGTAAAATAGTTCCCCCTTGTGCTTGCTCAAACTTACCAGGACACGCTTGGACGGCACCAGTAAATGCGCCTTTTTCATAACCAAATAACGTTGCCTCAAGCATATTATCGGGGATAGCCGCACAATTAATCGCAACAAAAGGGCCATCTTTGCGGGGAGAGGTATTGTGAATATAACGAGACATCACCTCTTTACCTGAACCACTAGGGCCTAAAATCATCACGTTAGCATCCGTTTTTGCTACCTTTTCCGCTAACGACAGCAATTTAAGGCTTTTTTCATCCGCAACCACGGCGTCCCCATTATCGTCAGACTTGACGGGGGCATAACGGCTAACCATATTCAGCAATACTTCTGGCGCAAAAGGTTTTGCCATGTAATCAATGGCCCCCTCTTTCATCGCCGCAACCGCATCTTCAATATTGGCATAAGCCGTCATTAACAAAACCGGTAAATTAGGCCAATGTTGTTTGATATTTCTGAGCAAAGCCAAACCACCCATACCCGCCATTTGTACATCGGATACCACAATGTCAACAGAATGACTTTTCAATTTTATCAATGCATCTTCAGCGCAATCAGCTTCAAGCCACTCATACCCAGCTAACGCGAGTGTATCGACCAACGCTTCGCGTAGCCCCTCATCATCTTCAACGACTAAGACTTTATTTTGAGCCATGATCATTCTCCACTATCTGATTGAGATGGTTGGGATTGACGTTCAAGCGGAAGACACATCGTAAAACACGCACCTTCACCGGATTGTGACATCAACTCTAATCGGCCATCATGAGCACGACAAACCATTTGTACAACAGCAAGCCCTAACCCCGTTCCTTGAGAACGAGTGGTAAAAAAAGGTTCCATTATTTTATGCTGCAATGCTTCAGGTACTCCTGGGCCATTATCTTGTACTGAAATTTTCAGCTCACCATTCACCGGTCGAAAAAAAACATCAATTTGGGCTTGCTTTCCGACAATTTGAATTGCATTCATCACCAAGTTACTGATAGCTGAAGCGACCGCATTAGCGTTACCTAATAGCTTTGTTTCTTCCTGCTCAACTTGCAAATCGTAATCTATCTGATTGTTTTTCAAAGCCGTTTCAACCATGGGAGAAAACTCAGCAACTAAATCTGCAATAGAGAAGGGCTGAATAACTTTATTATCCCCTCCTTTTGCAAATAACAGCATATCATTAACTTGTTTTTCTAAGTCATGCAGCCGATCAAGTAATTTATGTTGAAATCGTTCTCGAGTAGCGCTCGGTAAATTAGGGGACGATAAATTCGAGGCGTATAGCATAGCACTCGACAATGGAGTACGAACCTGATGGGCTAAAGAGGCGACCATCCGACCAAGAGAAGACAAACGTTGCAAATCACTCACCCGCGATTGTAACAAACGGGTTTCGGTTAGATCGGTGATCAAAATCAATTGCCCAGTTGTCGACGCTGAAATAGCCAAACGAACCTTACGGCCATTACGCAGAGAAATTTCATGCCCATCATCTTCACGAGGCGCAAAAGCAACCTGAATAACCGTATACCATTTTTCACCTAATAAGGGAATTTGCAACAGTCGTTGTGCTTCTGGGTTGGCTTCACGCACGACCCCTTGAGTATCGAGTAAAATAACCCCGGCGGGCATAACATCCAGCACTTGTTTATAGCGCTCAACTTGATCTTCTAAAGAGTCTAGATGCGAATGCTGCTTCTGCATGAAGTTATCCATCACTAATATTTGACCTAAAAAACAACAATAGCCTAACATGCAATATGCAAGCCAGGCTATTTTTCTTTTATTTCATACAATTACACACCAGTCAATAAATTGACTCACTCAAGTTGACTATCGCTGCATATTGTATTTCCGCATTTTCTCAACCAATGTGGTTCGACGCATACCTAACATATCAGCAGCTCGCGCAACAATGCCACCTTGAGCATCCAACGCTTGATTGATTAAATTGACTTCTAAATCAGCTAATAGCTCTTTTAAGTTAATCCCTTCGGGCGGAAGCGATTGTGGCGTATCGAAATGGCCACTGATTGAGAATTCGCCGTCCTGTTCAAAACTGAAATTTTCTGAAAAAATATCAGCTAAAACATCTCTTTCTTGCTCTTCAACCGAGTTAAAGCGACTCGGTTCTGGCTGAAATTCAGGAATGTCACTGTATCGATACTTGGTGGGGAGGTGATTAACATCTACCAAGCTATTGGGGTAAAGAATCACCATACGCTCAACAAGATTGGCCAATTCACGAACATTACCAGGCCAATCATGCTCCATTAAAGAGTTGATGGCTCGTGGGGTAAAACAGATCGGGGAGGCTCCATCCACCTCCATCCGCGTCATTAACTCTTGAAGTAACAAAGGAATATCTTCTTTGCGATCTTTCAGTGCTGGCATTTCTATCGGGAATACGTTCAATCGATAATATAAATCTTCTCGAAAGCGTTGCTCGCTGATCATATGATCCAGATCACGGTGGGTTGCTGCCACTACTCTGACATCCGCTTTAATCGTTGTGTTTCCACCCACTCGTTCGAAACAGCGCTCTTGTAAAACCCGCAAAAGTTTCACCTGCATATTGGCAGGCATATCCCCTATTTCATCTAAAAAAAGAGTCCCACCTTCCGCCAACTCAAAACGCCCCTTACGAGCGGTTATTGCCCCGGTAAATGCGCCTTTTTCATGGCCAAATAACTCGCTCTCAAGCAATTCTGCAGGGATAGCACCGCAATTTATCGGAACAAAAGGCCCTCGTCGCCGAGCTGAATGATAGTGGATGTTGCGAGCCACCACTTCTTTTCCTGTTCCTGATTCACCCAAGATAAGCACATTTGCTTCAGTACTGGCGACTTGCTCAATCAAATGACGAACTTCTTGAATCCCAAGACTTTGCCCAACCAAACTACGAAAAAGTGTATTACTGACAGTAGACGATTGAAGTTGAATACCTTTACGACCCAAAAACTCTTTGCAGTGACGCAAAGCATCGCTCAACTGTGGATAGTTAAGTGGGAACTCCAATTCGCCAATAAACTGAGGAAAAGATTCAAAAGAAAAAAAATGTCGGTTTGCCACCAATAACGGAATATGATTCGCATGAAACAGGGTGTTTTTTAACGATTCAGGTAAACACGGTGCGTCAATCGAACCCACTATGCATCCAGCCCAAGCGTCGGACCAATCAATCCGATCAATGTGTGCGGAGTCTATGACTTCACACGGCTCCCCCACGAACTCTAGGATTGTGCTGAAACTTTGACGAACGAAAGCGTCGTCTTCAATGACAAGTAGTTTTGCTAAACCTTGCATAGGTGAGAATATTTGCCTTAATTCTGAAATTGTTGTGTTTACACCTTTGAAAATCACGGACTTGACTCAATACAAAATGAAACAGTCAAAGCAAGGATAACCAACGTGTGAAATTCAGCAACAAAAAAGCCACTTGGCTAGTTAGTGGCTTCTATTCTATTTAATTAAAAAAATAAGGCAACCAAGCAATTATCAGGTGTGATATTGGTTAAAAGATTAAGATAAATCTTAGATTCCAATCTCTGAAGCCGTTAAATTGTGATATTCCGCAGGGATTTGATCCCATGCCGACTTTATTTCACGGATAATATCAATAACGTCATCGATCGGTTGTGGGTCGTTTTTATGATTAGCCGTAGAAATTTGAGTGATCATAAACTCATAAAGCATATCGAGGTTTTGCGCGATTTCACCGCCATCTTTCATCGATAAACTACTACGTAAACTGATGATAATATCCAGTGCTTTTCCTAAGCGTTCACCTTTAACGGGTATATTACCTTGCTGCATGGCGGCCTTTCCTTGGATCAGACGCTCAATCGCACCCGCCATCAACATCTGTACAATTTTATGTGGTGAGGCTGCCGTTAGCTGGCTATCCACTGATACTTTTTTGTACGCCTGTAAAGAACCACGCATAGTCTTCCTCTTATAAAAACTTTTTGTATTGCTGAACTGATTTATTACCGTATCGATACTTTTTAAGGTTATTCCCCATCGATTGTGTCTTTTGCTGCATCAGTTCAACAAGGTGTTGTGTCTCTAAAATAGCACTCTGCCATTCAGTAGAGTGCGCAAATGAAGGATCTTCTGCCATATTCTTGAACAGTATTTCCAACACAGTTTCTCTTTTATCGACCAACAAGATAATTTCTTCAGTATTTATATCATCGGCCATCAATATTTTTTTGATTTGACGATTGATATCACATAATCGCTCAAGGGTCGTTTGCATATTACTGACCTAATGCATTCATCATGCTAGCAAGTTGAGACTGCATCTTCCCTGTTGCGTCTTGCATCGCTGAAAACTTTGCATGGGTTCGCTTTTCTAAGCCATCCATACGGCGATCCAACGCGTCTTGATCTTTGGACAAACGACGTGTTTGTTCCGATAAACTATTTTCTCGATTACGGATAGACCCAGTTGCCCCCGTCAAACCTTGAATGGCATCTTCTACTCGCTTAGCAAAGCCTTGGTTACCACCAAAAAACTCGCCAAGCTGAGTAAAATTAGTATTCAACTGGCGGTTAAGCATAGCATAGTTGATTTCTAACGTCCCTTGACGAGTCGTGGTAATCCCAAACTCTGTCAGGCTTTTTAAATTGGCAGGTGCTTGTTCAATCGGAGAAGAAAATACAGCTTTAAGACGAGAATCTGCGCTACGAACAATACTATCACCCGCTAGCGGGCCTGCCTGACCGGTGTTTGGGTTAACACCAGAGAGTTCTTTACTTATCTGATAAAACTGGTTGTAGGAAGCGACAAATTGCTCGATGTCCTGCCGAACACTATCACGATCATACTCGATATCAATTGCTGTAGGGGTTTGGCCCGGGTCAGTCTTTCCTTTCAAGGTTAAGTTGACCCCTTCAATGGCATTCTCAATCACATTATTATCACTGGATAATGTGGCAATACCATCGAGTAATACTTGAGAATCTTGCCCAGCTTGGACTTGAATCATGCCCTGATATGCATCAAAAGAATCCTGAGCTGATTTTAGTTCACGTTGAACATTTTCCATAGCTTCCAGGGCGTCACGCTCTTCAACGGGAAGTTTGGCACGCTGCGCAGCTTTAGCCTCTTCCGGCGTTATTTTGCCGCTTTTTACCGCCTCATCAATAGCGGCTTTTTCACGCGCTAGTTTGGCATCAAGCTTGGCTTGCGCTTCTTTCGGCGTGACATAAGAGTCGGTTAATGTTCCTGAAGCAGTATTACTCCATCCTGGTACATCAGGCGCTTTGGCTAACGCTTTATCATCAAGTTCAGGCTCGGGTTCAGAATAAGAATCTAATAAGGTGCCTGAAGCGGTTTCTGTCCAGCCAGGAATTCGCTCTTCTGGCTTTAGATACCGGTTAACCTGTTCAGCGACTTTGATTTCTGAACTTTCCTCCCCCGCCACTTTATCGGCGAGCTGTTCGGTTTGAGTTTTTACTTGTTCATCAAGCTCTCGCGCTGCCTCACCAAGTTTATCGGCTACTTTGGCGGCTACCTTTTGTTGTTCTGGCGTTAAAGATGCAAGTAACTGCTGAGCTTGGGCGCGAGCGGCTTCTAAATCTTTAATACGATCTTCGAGCGTTTTATATTCTAAGCGTTTTAGTGCGTTGTTTGATTCAGCATCTGCGCGAATTGAAAGGCGATTTTTCTCGCCAGAAAGGTTAGAAGCAACAATCAGGCGTGGCCCTTGTACGTCATTAATAATCGAAGCACGCACACCGGGATTGTTTTTTTGATTATTAATGCCACGAACAACATCACTCAACGTAGCATTGTTCGTAACTTCAACGGTAAAACTTTTAGAACCTAAAGAAACTTGCAGCTTACCCGGACCAAACTTAGTCTCACTTGGAATGACTTCCGAGGCGACTTTATGGTTTTGGGCAAGCTGCAGCACATCGACAGCGTATTTACCCGCCATGGCTTCCGTATTTGCTGTTGCGGATATTACGTTATCGTTCGATGTGTCAACTTTGCGCACAGCGAACGCTTTCTCTTGACGAAAATTCGCCATGAGATGTTTCATCGTATCCAGCGACTCTCTAAGTCGCCCATAGGCACTAATACTGGTATCAATATCATTACGCTTATTATCAATGCTCTGCTGCTTGGGCACGCGCTCGGCATTGACAATGGTGCTGACAACATTATTGATATCAAAACCAGTGTTCATTCCCATTGGGCCTAAACTCATCCAATCACCTCAACAATACGATTACGCCTTGATCACCAGCAACCCCGATTTTGGGTGTTGCTCACGAGAAAGACGTCGCAAAACTTCAAGCATTTCTTCTTCTGGGATCTGACGAATAACATCGCCAGTCGCGGCTTCATATATCGTCACCACATCCCGTCCGGATTCTTCATCGACTCTGAACGACAATCCTTTATTGATCGAATTAACAAACTCATCCATTCGTTCAAGGATTTTTACTCGTTGCTCTTCATTTAAACGTTCCCGCTCATGGGTCTGTTTTATGGCTGTCTCTAACGCTTGTTGTTGACTGCGTTTAAGTTGTTCTGAAACTTGTTCGTGAGCCTTTTCAGACTCTCGAACCGAACGATAACCATTTTTTGAAGAAGCACTTTTTACGCTCTCGTTTTCCGAAGCAAATTTAATGCCACTTTGCGAGCCGTAAGGCTGGATGTTCGATGTGTAGGATGGAACTTCCATAACAATCTCCCTTCCACCTTCTTATAGATAACTCAACCTTGATTTAGTTACCCATGTTACTCATTTAACCTGAAATTACCCCAACAGGCTAAGAGCTGCAGATGGTGACTGCTTCGCTTGAGCCAAAACAGAGGTACTGGCTTGTTGCAATATTTGTGACTTAGTCATCGCGGTGGTTTCTTTCGCGTAATCGGTATCTTTAATTCGACTACGAGAAGCATTCACATTTTCGTTAATGTTATCTAAGTTACTAATTGCATGGCCAAAACGGTTCTGGAACGCACCCAATTGTGCACGTTGGCTGTCTACCGATTTTAAAGCACCATCAAGCAAGGCGATGGCTTCTTGTGAGCCTGCCACCGTCGTAACATCAATATCTTTGACCGTTACGTCTTGCCCTGCACCAAAGCCAATTTCAGTCCCCAAATCACCACCAATGGTGACATCACCCGTGACTTTCTGCGACGAAGCAAACAACTGTAGTTTACCATCTTCACTAACGGATGCTTGAATATCATCATTTTGACCATTAATGTAAGTCGCGACTTCTTCAAGATCATCACCCACTTTAGCGTTAATAGTAACGTTTTGTGCTTCCCCTTGCTTATCAGTATAACTCAAGGTAAGGTCGGTTGCGCCTGCTGAAACAGACCAGTCAGCGGCCTGTCCAGCGGTCGCACGATAAGCTTTTCCGCCCATTTCAGCCGTATCAGAACGCAAACTGCCCATGGTTAATGTCACCGCTTCGCCCGAATCAGCACCAATTTGGAAAGATTTACTACCAAAGGTACCATTCAGCAATCGGTTACCACCAAAAGAAGTACTTTCAGCAATACGATTAAGCTCGTCATTCAATGCGCCGACTTCTTCTTGGATAGCGAGACGCTCTGAACGAGAGTTAGAACCATTTGATGATTGAAGGGCCAGATCTCGCATACGTTGTAAGATATTGGTACTTTCATTCATCGCCCCTTCTGCAGTCTGTGCAATCGAAATACCATCGTTGGCATTTCGTACTGCGACATCCAAACCTCGACTTTGCGATGTTAAACGGTTGGAGATTTGTAAGCCTGCTGCATCATCTCGCGCACTGTTTATTTTGTACCCGGATGACAGGCGTTCCATTGATTTTTGCACACCCGCCGCCCCATTATTGAGGTAACGTTGTGCGGTCATCGCCGAAACGTTAGTGTTTACGTTAATTGCCATAGTATGATCTCCTTAGGCGATTGTTAGTGTTCTTCCGAGTCTCTCACCTCTCGTCCAAACACCTCATTTCTCTCGTATCCTTTAACGGCCTAGATTAGATATCCTTTAGCAAAAAATGCCTTATTTTTTTGTTTTTTTCTCTAAAACACAAAAGCGTGATCAGAATCAACATATCAAATATGGTGTATGACCTGAATTTGATCAATGAATTCATGATCAACGACGAATTGAAGATCGAATATTAGGATCTGTTGACCTTTCGAGCTAATTTTTACAGCAGTTTGTGGTTTCTTTATACAAGACAGAGGCTTTGAAATGTAGTGGCTCTACCTGAGAAGCCGATAACGCCGCAGAAAGGAGGCACAAATGCTGCCCGAAGGATTCGGCTAAAAGCGTTTTACTCGAACAAAATTTAATCGCGAAAGGTCAACAGACCCTAGGTATAAAAAAATCCAGCCGAAGCTGGATTTTTGTGTTATTTCTTTCTTTTCATTAACCTAATAGGCTTAAAGCCGCATTAGGTGCTTGTTTCGCTTGCGCAAGGACTGAGCTGGAGGCTTGTCCAAGAATTTGCGCTTTGGTCAAGGCCGTCGTTTCTTTCGCAAAGTCGGTATCTTTAATCCGGCTCTTCGATGCATTGACATTTTCATTAATGTTGTCAAGGTTACTAATGGCGTGTCCGAAACGATTTTGGAATGCCCCCAGTTCTGCACGGTGACTGTCAACATATTTCAGCGCTGCATCGACAATCGCCACCGCTTCTTGCGCACCACCCACCGTGGTTACATCAATGTCATTGACTGTGACATCTGATGGGCCAGACATCCCCAAATCGGTTGCTAAACCGCCACCGAAGGCGACCGTTTCTACGCCATCTTTATTGCTGGCAAAAATTTGTAGCTTACCCTCTTCATTAACAGAAGCTTGTACCGCATCCGTTTGACCATTGATGTAAGTAGCAAGTTCTTCAATATCATCACCCGCTTTTGCGTCAATGGTGATCGGGTCGGCTGCACCGTTAATCGTGATGGTTAATTGATCGCCAGCGGCCGCACGCCAGTCTTTCCAGCTTTCACCGCCAGCTCTGTCTTGCGCGACGTAGCTCTTACCGCCCATCATTTCATTATCGCTACGCATATCTTTCATGGTGAGCATCACAGCTTCACCACTTTGCGAGCCGATTTGGAATGCTTTAGTTTGGAACGTGCCATTCAGTAGTCGGTTACCGGCAAATGAGGTCGTTTCAGCAATACGGTTCAACTCTTTATTAAGTGCGCCGACTTCTTCTTGAATCGCAACACGCTCAGATTTTGAGTTAGAGCCGTTGGCCGATTGTAGCGATAGATCACGCATCCGTTGTAGGATGTTGGTGGTTTCATTCATCGCACCTTCGGCGGTTTGCGCCATTGAGATACCATCATTCGCGTTACGCACCGCAACATCTAAACCACGGCTTTGTACATTCAAACGGTTAGAAATTTGCAGGCCTGCTGCATCGTCTTTAGCGCTATTAATTTTAAAACCGGACGATAGACGCTCCATTGACGTTTGCTGCGCACTATTGGCACTATTTAGGTAACGTTGTGCGGTCATCGCTGATACGTTGGTATTTACATTCACTGCCATGGTGGTTTCTCCAATTGATTTTCCGATATTTCCGGTTTTCGACGTCTCGTAAAACCAAGGTAGTTCTCTCAAAGTTATTCTCTTAGCGGCGTGGGAGAAAAAAGCTTTAGGAAAAAATGTCTTTTTTTTAAAAAAAAGCATCTGCATGATAACAATGGATAACGCGATGAAAAATTTAAATAAAACTCATATGTTCGACTCAAGATTTGTCGCTTAATGCCGATAATTGCCGTTTGATTTATCCATTGAGTAAGGTTAAAGCTAAATTGGGTTGCTTTTTAGCCTGCGCAAGAATAGACGCACTGACTTGTTGAAGGATCTGCTGCTTGAGCATCTGGGTGGTTTCTTTTGCATAATCGGTGTCTTTAATTCGACGATGAGAATCCGCTAGATTTTCATGTGTATTCTCTAGGTTATTTATCGCATGACTAAAGCGATTTTGCAGAGCACCCAGTTCGGCTCTATGACTATCGACATACTGTAGCGCGGTATCTAACACTGACACCGCTTTCTGAGCTCCGCCCACCGAGGTAATGTCGAGATCATGCACAGAATCATAACCATCAAGCCCAAGTTGTAGTTCATCTGCCAAGCCTCCACTGAATGATAACGTACCCGCCGTTTCTTGCCCTGGCATATAAAGTTGCAATTGTCCTTGCTCATTGACCGAAGCCGAAAGAGATTCAGTTTGCCCATTAATATAAGTGGCAAGCTGTTCAATATTATCTCCCGCCTTGGCTTGTACGGTTATTTGCTGGTTATTACCTGAGGCATCAAGATAGTCGATCGTCAAATCTCGACGTGCTTGGCTCACTACCCATTGAGCATTAACTGATCGGGCTGAGAGATAGCTAAAGCCTCCCATATCCAACGTATCTGAACGCATATTTTTTAAAGAAAGCGAAACCGCCTCACCAGATGCCGCGCCAATTTGAAAAGATGACTGACCAAATGAACCATTAAGTAACCGTCTTCCGGCAAAAGAGGTCGTTTCTGCAATGCGATTAATTTCATCATCCAAAGCGGTCATCTCTTCTTGCAGAGCTTGCCGTTCAGCATGGCTATTTGAACCATTCGCCGATTGCAGCGACAAGTCTCGCATTCGCTGCAACAAGGATGTGGTTTCTTGCATAGCACCTTCAGCGGTCTGCATGATAGAGATACCATCATTCGCATTACGCACCGCAACATCCAATCCGCGCATTTGCGTCGCCAGACGGTTAGTAATTTGTAACCCTGCCGCATCATCTTTAGCTCGATTAATTCGAAAACCTGAAGATAAACGTTCTAACGATTGGTTTAGCCTTTCCGTAGCGTTATTGAGATGACGCTGAGTCATTAACGCAGAAACATTGGTATTCACCGTCATTGACATTCGGTATGATCACTCCCACTTAACGGTTACTTTGACGTAACTCCGTTATCGACCACTCATGAAAAAACTTGAAATAAAATGCCGGACGAAAGCCCGGCAGAAAGAAGGGAAAATACGGAACCTACTGAATCGTTAATGCCGCTAGCATCTCTTGTGATGGCGCAAAGAAATACGCCCCTGTGACGGCATGAGTAAAGCGTAATAACTGATCCGTTTTACCATCGGTAACACCATACATGCTTTCCAGCATTACCTTAAAATTATGCAGTGTTTGGCAGTAAGCAATGAATAATAAGCCGTGTTCACCACTGGCCGTCCCATAGGGGAGGCTATGGCGAACAATTTTCAGCCCCCTACCTTCTTCTTTAATATCCACGCGCCCAACATGCGAGGCTGCGGGTACCTGTTCGAGTTCAACGGAGTCTGGCTTGGTTCGGCCAATCACTTTTTCCTGTGCCGACACGTTCAACCTGTCCCAAGCAGGTAAATTATGCACAAAGCGTTGCACCATCACATAGCTACCACCTGCAAATTCACCTTCAGGAATAATCGCCACCTCTCGACGCTGTTCATCTGTTGGATTCTCTGTCCCATCGATAAAACCGGTCATATCTCGGGCATCGAGATAACGGAAGCCATAAGTTTCGTCGACCACATCAACCGCATCAGCCACATGGCTTAAACATTTACGCATGACATAAAACAGCAGATCATGCCGTTTGGAATGGCAGTGGATGAGCACGTCTACATCGGTACTTGGCGCTTGTATTTCTCCTTCACCAAGCACAGGAAAATCGATTAACTCTTCAGGCATTGGAGCATTTACACGCTGCCAGAATGGCTTGCTAAAGGCCAGAGATAACGTCAGTTCCGCCCCTGGTTGTGTACGATTAATCTCCTCCACTAATGCGGGAAGTGCTTGTAATTGTTCCAGTACCTTTGCATGGTGTTGTTTAATCTTCAAAATGCTGTACAGAGCAAACGGCTCTGCATCTGGTAAAATGGCTGACTGTGGCATTGACATAAGGCATCCTCACTTTGCTTTTTTACACAGTGTAATCGAAAGATAATCTATGGTTTTGATGCCGATCATAGCTTCTCTGCAACTCTGCATCCCTCTCCTGGTAAATGCGCAGAAGATGAGAAAGCATCAAAGCAGTCTTTTACTCGCTGACTACGAGCAAGATACAAGAAAAACCATAATAAAATTAATAATGTCAAAGCGTTAGCCCACTGAAAAACGCCGTGTTGCAGATAAATATGGTAGAGTGTTTGTCCCCCTTGAATGACTAGCGTTAACAAAGTTAACGTTCGGCCCCAAGCAACCCAAAGCCAAACATACCAACGTTTAATGTGCCTTAAATGAATCAGCCACATCAGGATCATGCTCGGTAGCCCAGCCACTAACCCTACGTAGAGCATTTGTGTATCTGGGTAGATAAGGCTAAGAATCGTAGGGCCATGTTCACGACTCACGCTAGCCAGAACTAACACCACCCAAGCTCGAGCTAAAAATAGCCACCCTAGCCAAAGCCACAGAGAAGCCTTCAAGTAACCATGTGTATCATAATGTTCAAAAGAATAACGCATCATATTGGGTCGATGGATAAAATCACTGTCAATACTTTAACGTAATCATTAGAAATAACCTACTCCCACGAGAGGGGTATTCTCTGTTGCTTGCTGAATAATTGAATGCCTTGTCGTTTGAGAAAAAGAGTCACAACATGCTAATCTACTGGGAAAATAGAAGGATTATCCATGAAAAAAACCACCGTCCCCTCTCCACAAACGCAACAAGAAGCGATGTCAATCGCCAAAGCTACGCAAAAACCAGGTCAAACCAAAGAACAAACTAAACTGATTGCACAAGGCATAGAAAAAGGCATTGCGTTATATAAGAAGCAGCAAAAAGAGAAAAGCCGACAAGCAGATAAAGCACGTAAAAAATTATTGAAAGAGCCAGCAAAACCAAATGATAACCATGTACCTGTATTCGCAGCGACCTCATCTCCATCTTTCTCTAAACGAATGATATTACCTTGGATCTTACTCATCATTAGCTGGGCCGGATTTCTATTATTTCTGTATTAATCTATTATTTCTGCATTAAGGTGTTAAGCGCAGAATCATCACACCATGCCACGGCGACATTCACTTTTGTCGCCCCCTACTAAGGTCTGTTGACCTTAGCGATGCTATGCTGACCATCCAATCTAACTAACGAGCGAATTTATGATCATAAATTCGCTCGGTTATTTCTACTCGCCGCTTGTTCCAGCTTCACGACGCTTAATCAACTTGATTAATAACAGGCAAAAATTGGAAACGATACCAAAAAAAAACCAAACGCAAAAAAAAGCAAATAAAAAATAACTAACTGATAAATAAAAAATTAAAAATCAAATGGCCACTAATTGGCTAAAATGTGATCCCAACATCATCCAGTCAAAATGGAAACGTTTACAATCTTGCGTAAAATATACTTAGCATTAGGAACAAAATGATGTCCCACATACAAAATGGTTTGAGTTTTATCGACATTATGGTGTTTGCAATCTATGTTGCTATCATCATCGGTGTCGGCCTTTGGGTATCCCGCGATAAAAAAGGGATAGAAAAAAGTACTGAAGATTATTTCTTAGCTGGAAAATCTCTTCCTTGGTGGGCAGTCGGAGCCTCGTTGATTGCTGCGAACATTTCTGCCGAGCAGTTTATTGGGATGTCAGGTTCGGGCTTCTCTATCGGCCTTGCGATTGCCTCTTATGAGTGGATGGCAGCCATTACTTTAATTATCGTGGGTAAATATTTCTTACCCATTTTTATTGATAAAGGCATCTATACCATTCCTGAGTTTGTCGAGAAACGTTTCAATAAAAACCTTAAAACCATTTTAGCCGTCTTTTGGATCGCTCTTTATGTATTCGTTAATCTGACTTCTGTCCTTTATCTCGGTGGCTTAGCTTTAGAAACCATCCTCGGTATTCCATTGATGTATTCGATTGCAGGACTTGCACTCTTTGCACTGGTCTATTCGATTTATGGTGGTTTGTCAGCCGTCGTGTGGACAGATGTTATTCAGATATTCTTCCTTGTGTTAGGTGGCCTACTTACCACATATATGGCCGTCGGCTTTATCGGTGGAAACGAAGGTTGGTTTAGTGGATTATCACAAATGGTAGATGCAGCACCAAACCACTTTGAGATGATTCTCGATCAAAGTAATCCTCAATATATGAACTTACCAGGCATCGCGGTACTTATCGGTGGGTTATGGGTTGCAAACCTATACTACTGGGGATTTAACCAATACATCATTCAACGCACTTTGGCAGCAAAATCAATTCAAGAAGCACAAAAAGGGATTTTATTTGCTGCTTTTCTAAAATTGATTGTTCCATTTTTAGTTGTGATTCCTGGTATTGCCGCTTATGTCATCACCAATTCGCCAGAATTAATGGCTAATATGGGTGAACTTGCGATGCATAATATTCCTACCGCAGCACACGCGGATAAAGCCTATCCTTGGTTAACACAGTTCTTGCCTGTTGGTTTAAAAGGCGTGGTCTTTGCGGCACTTGCAGCAGCGATTGTTTCCTCTCTCGCTTCCATGCTTAACTCAACAGCAACCATCTTTACGATGGACATTTACAAAGCATATATTGCGCCACAAACGGGCGATCATAAACTGGTAAATGTGGGGCGTATCACGGCTATTGTCGCCTTGTTTATTGCTTGCTTAATCGCGCCAATGCTCGGTGGTATTGGTCAAGCATTCCAATACATTCAGGAATATACTGGCCTAGTTAGCCCAGGCATTCTAGCCGTATTCTTACTGGGTCTATTCTGGAAAAAAACCACCAGTAAAGGAGCTATCACTGGCGTTGTTCTTTCTATTCCATTTGCTCTGTTCCTTAAATTTATGCCAATCAATATGCCATTTATGGATCAGATGCTATACACCTTACTCTTTACGATTGTGGTGATTGCCTTTACCAGCTTGAGCACATCGGTAAATGACGACGACCCGAAAGGAATTACCCTGACATCATCAATGTTTGTCACCACGAAAGGATTTAATATCGCCGCCTACGCCATTACCATTATACTTGCCGTTCTTTATACCATTTTTTGGTAAGCTTCCTCGGCCAGACTATAAAGCCCCGCTTCACTAAGGGGCTTTATCCCATCAAAGTGAGTGAAATATGCACCAAGAATTACTCCCTAATATCGTGTCATTCTTACAGTCCATTACACCTTTTGAACAACTCAAACCTGATATTCTTAATCAAATAGCAAAATCCGTCGACATACTCTACCTTGGTCAAGATGAATACCTCGAAGCAACACCAAATTCAGAACAGCACTTTATCTACCTCATTCGAGCTGGTGTAATTGAACAACGGTACTTAGATCATACCCTGCGTTCAAGGTTAGGAGAGTACGATATATTTGGCTTTAGTTGGCAAACGGACGCCCAAGCGCTTTATCATGTGATCGCGATTGAAAATACACTGCTTTATCGCATCAATTATGACACTTTGTTTACTCTTGTCTCTGCCTATCCTGACGTTGTAGCTCAATTCTCGCCCAATATCCCCACTCGACTTTCTCATACACCAAAGACAACGTTATCCACTCAAGCTAAAGATATTTTCTTACTCCGCGTCTGTGATGTACTTAATCGAAATATCCTTATCGTCGCCCCTGAAACAACAATCCAACAAGTCGCATATCGTATGCACAATGAACTACGCAGCCCATGTGCTGCCATCGTTGATAACAAAAAATTGATCGGCTTGGTCACAGATAAAGACATGACGAAACGAGTCGTCGCACAAGGGTGGGATATTCAGCGCCCTATATCCAGCATCATGACGACCGACTTACATACCGTTCATGATGGCGATCTGGTTCTCAAAGCTACTGAATTAATGATGCAATACCACATTCAAAACATTCCAGTGATTGATGCCAGCCAACAAATTATGGGCATCATCACACCGCAGCAATTAATCCAAAAACACAGTATTCAAGCGATTTTCCTAACTGAAAAAATCACTCACGTTGACTCCGTTCAGTCACTGATTGCTCTGTCCCATGAACGCGATGCTATCTTTGAAGCGCTGGTTGAAAATCAGGCTTCAGCAAGTATTGTGGGGCAAATGATGGCAATGATATATGATGCTTTTACTTGTCAACTATTAAAATTAGCCGAAACACATTTAGGCTCAGCCCCCTGTGCCTATGCTTGGATTGTAGCGGGTTCACATGCTCGCAATGAAATTCATCTCAGCTCAGACCAAGATAATGCGCTTATTTTAGACGATTGTGTGACAGATAAAGACCGAATTTATTTTAGCCATCTCGCCATGTATATGTGCAAAGGTTTAGCCGAATGTGGATACTCACTTTGTACAGGGCGTTTTATGGCCGTCACTCGTCAGTGGTGCCAGCCACTAAAAGTCTGGCAGGAATACTATCGAAAGTGGGCCAGAACACCAGAATATGATCAATTGCTCAAGCTTAATGTGTTTATTGAAATTCGATATATAGCAGGTGATAAATCACTATTTGATCAACTCGACACGTATCGACATGCACGAATTACCCACAATAGTAAATTGATGGCCGCCTTAGTCTGTAATGCGCTAAAAACACGCCCACCATTAGGGATTTTCAACAATCTGGTGTTAAAAAAAGATGGCAACAGCGGTGAGAAAACTCTTGATATCAAACATTCGGCGATCAATTGCTTAGTGGATATGGCAAGGATTTATGCCCTCAATGAGGGAGGTCATATGTTAGATACTGAAACGAGATTAGCGTTTGCCCATCAAAAGTCACAGCTCAGTGATAGTACCTATCAAGACTGCTTAGGTATTTATCAGTATTTAACCCATTTACGTCACCAACATCAGGTAAAAGCGTTACAAAACGGGCAAGAAATCAATAACAAACTTCTCCCTAGCCAGTTTGGAAGTTTCGAAAGGCAACATCTTAAAGATGCTTTTCGTATTATTTCAGGCCTTCAAGAGGCGATGCGTATGAAATTCGGTCAATAAAACCATGCTATTTTCATCCTCACCATTAAAATGTCTGGCCAAGCAACGCCTGCAAACCATTAAACAATGCGTCAATTTTCCCCCAGCAATAGATCAATTGCTGACGTCACCGCTTCCTTTACCTGATGATGATGTACGTCAACAAACCTTAATCGCCTTGGATTTTGAAACGACAGGATTAAATCCTAAACAAGATCAAATCATCAGCATCGGCTGGGTGCCGATTACACAAAATGTGATTCAATTATCCGGCGCTCAACATTTTTTAGTGAAACCGTTATCACAAAAAAATCATCAACAAGCGGTTATTCACCATATACTGCCGGAAATGCAACAACAAGGGATACCACTTAAGCAAGGAATTGATATATTATTCCAACAATTAGCCGGAAAAGTGTTATTAGCTCATGGTAGTGTTATCGAACGTCAGTTTCTCGCTCATTATATCCAACAGCAAGGTTGGCCTAGTCTGCCCTTAATTTGGTTAGACACACTAAAAATCGAACAAACATACCATCGATACTCTTGGTGCTCCCATGCGCGAGTAAAGCAAGATTGGCGTTTAAGTCATCTTCGTAAATGCTACCACTTGCCTGATTATCAGGCACACCATGCACTCTCCGATGCAATCGCCACTGCTGAGCTTTATCTTGCCCAGTTGAAACGGCTATTTGCTAAAGAATACATTCCTTTAGAGACGCTAATGAGAGCCTCTCTTTAGACTAACTTGGTCGACTCACCAACCAGTCAGGTGAGTGTGCTCATCACGATTAAAATAAAGGCTCATGACCCATGGCTACAATTAAAGATGTCGCAAAAGCGGCTGGCGTATCCGTTGCTACGGTTTCACGCGTGGTTAATAAATCCCCGAAAGCAAGTCAATCGTCAATCCAGGCCGTTACGCAAGCGATGAAAGCGCTCGGTTATCGACCTAATGCCGCCGCACGTGCTCTAGTGAGTCAAAGCACCAATACCATGGGGGTTTTAGTCTCTGATGTTTCTGATCCTTTTTTTGGTACTTTAATCAAAGCCGTTGATACCATTGCCCGAGAAAATGGCAAGCACCTGTTGATCGGTAACGGCTACCATAACTCACATGATGAACGGCAAGCCTTAGAGTTATTGATCAACAATCGTTGTGATGCGCTCGTTATTCACGCTAAAGGCCTATCTGATGACGAGTTGATTCGTTACGCTGAAGAGGTCAAAGGGATGGTATTGATTAATCGCCATATTCCACAACTGGCCGAACGCTGTATTTCACTTGATAACCGCAAAGGGGCATTCCTCGCGACGGAATATTTGATTCGTCACGGGCATTGTAAAATCGCCTGTATCGCCTCTTCCCACAATATCGAAGATACTGACGAACGTCTGCAAGGTTATCAAGCCGCGCTAACAGCCTATGGTATTGAGCTTCCCAAAAGTTATATCGAGTACGGCGATCCCAATAGTGATGGCGGCGAAGTCGCCATGACCAACCTGTTAACCAAATCTTTGGAGATTACTGGAGTGGTGGCCTATAACGATCACATGGCAGCAGGGGCATTAGCGACATTAGAGCAAAATAGCATTGAGGTTCCGAATCAAATCTCTATTGTTGGCTTTGATGATGGCTTAATTGCTCGTTTTGTTCACCCAAGCCTAACGACCATTCGCTACCCAATCGAGATGATGGCGGAACGCGCTGCTCGTTTAGCCTTGGCACTATCACGTGATGAAGTGATTGAAGAAGAAACGGCGATATTTACTCCAACGCTAGTGCGTAGAAACTCGGTTGAACGTCGTTGATTATCGATAATTCACCTATCGAACACTCCAAAACCCGCTCGGATTATTGAGCGGGCTTTTGCTTTGAGCATTTGTCGAGACGATATGGATTCTAGCTCAAGGCTTCGTTCGGTTTTGCAGACTTCACGTCAACGCCTGCCGCAAATTCCCAAGTTAAAATTCAAACTGATAACTAGTTTGATGCTGATAGCCATCCCCTGCACTCAACATTCCACGGTTAAGTCCCCATTGTGATTGGTTTGGCCCGTCTGGAAAGTATTGTGTTTCCAATGCTAGGCCATCGTAGCGTTCATAAGTTTTACTTGCACCCGGCGTACCAGCTAAGAAGTTCCCTGAATAAAACTGGATGGCAGGCTTGGTGGTTTTCACCTTCATCACCACATCTTCTTTTGGTGCAATCAGAACCGCAGCGACAGACTCGCCATCGATCACTTCAGGCATGAACACAAAGGCGTGATCATAGCCACCCGCAGTTTTCTGATCTTGCTCTACAAGAAATTCTTGGCCAATCAATTTGGGCTCGGTGAAGTCGAAACTGGTACCCGAAACTGGCTTTTGTTCACCGGTAGGAATTAACTCCGCATCCGTTGGCAAGTAATGCTCAGCATTGAGCTGTAAAGTATGATCCAAACTTTTTGCACTACTCGCCTCTCCGGCTAAGTTAAAATAAGCGTGATTGGTTAAATTAACAGGGCAAGCCTTATCCGAATGAGCTTCATAGTTGATAACCAGTTGGTTCTCATTCGTTAACATATAAGTCACTTTAACATCCAGATTACCCGGGTAGCCTTGGTCGCCATCTGGAGAGTGAAGCGCAAACACAACTTGTTGTGTTTGCTGTTTCACCACTGTCCAACGTCTTTTATCAAACCCATCCCAACCACCATGTAAGGAGTTTTCACCGTTATTGATACCAAGTTGATACTTCTCTCCGTCTATCTCAAACTGCCCTTTCGCAATTCGGTTAGCAAAGCGGCCAACAATGGAACCGAAGTAAGCGTCTTGCTTCATGTGTTCAACCATATTTGGTGAACGCAACAACACTTCACGGTTTTCACCATTTACCGGTAATGTGCAACTCAACCACGTCGCACCGATATCCATAAACGACGCCGTCATACCATTTGCGTTAGTTAGATGAATCAGATTCGCAGTTTGGCCATCAAACGACGGCATTTGCGCCATCGCTTGTTCTAGTTGTTCAAAATAGATTTTCATCGTCAGTCCTTACAGCACTTCAACTAAACCGGCACCATTTTTGGCTTGGCACACATAAATCGACGCTGTTAAGCCCGTTGCTGCTTGATATTTTGCTTCAACCGTTGCTTTTACTTCATCGACTAGCGCTGGCGGAACGAGGGCAACAATACATCCCCCAAAACCACCGCCTGTCATGCGCACGCCGCCTTGCTCTCCGATCACCGCTTTGACTATCTCCACCAGCGTATCGATCTCTTTTACGGTAATTTCGAAATCATCGCGCATTGAGACGTGAGACTCGGCCATCAGCTCGCCCATACGCTTCATGTTGTGTGCTCGTAGCGCTTGCGCCGCTTGCACCGTACGATCGTTTTCTGTGATGACGTGACGAGCACGTTTTGCCACCATGTCATCCAGCTCAGCCACTTTCTCGTTGAACTGCTCAATCGTCACATCACGCAACGCTTTCACACCGAAAATGCGTGCCGCTTGTTCACATTGCTGACGACGCGTATTGTATTCACTGTCGACCAGACCACGTTTTTTGTTTGAGTTGATGATCACCACCGCCATCTCTTCCGGCATCGATACCGCTTCGGTTTCAAGACTACGGCAATCTAATAGCATCGCATGATTTTCACGCCCTTGCGCTGAAATCATTTGATCCATAATGCCGCAGTTACAACCGACGAATTCGTTCTCGGCTTGCTGACCATTTAAGGCAATTTCCGCTTGGCTGATCTCAAGATTGAACAGCACTTTAAACGTTTGACCGATCACCACTTCCAATGCCGCCGATGAGCTTAAACCTGCGCCTTGAGGCACGTTGCCGCTGACTGAAATATCTGCACCTGTGAATGAGTAACCGCGTGCAAGAAGGCACTTAACCACGCCGCGAATGTAGTTCGCCCACATTTTGTCTGGCTGGAAGATAATGGCTTGCGTGATATCGAATTCATCCACTGCGTTGCCGTAATCGACCGAGACCACCCGCACGATATTGTCTTCACGCTTTGCGGCTGCAACCACGGTTTGGTAGTTAATGGCACATGGCAACACAAAACCATCGTTGTAGTCAGTGTGCTCACCAATCAGGTTCACACGACCAGGCGCTTGGATAATATGGCTTGGCACGTAGCCCAACACTTGCTCAAATGACGCTTTCACATTTTGGATAAGTTCAGACATAAGGATATTCTCTTAAAATAGTAATTTGATGTCGGATAGCGCGTTGAGCCTAACTTTCTATCGGTAAAGTCGCGCTATCCCATTATTCGTAATCAGTCCAATTTAAAGACTTATACCCAAACAACTTGAAGTTGCAGGTAGGCGGCAAATGAGTGACAAATTTGTCTGGAACAAATTTGAACAGCCGTAGGCCTGGCCTTTGGTGAGCGCCACGGATGGCTCTCATCATCCCCATGAGCATAGATATGCTATGTGATTGGGGTGAACGAATGCAGCCAACACCACTGCAGCTTCAAGTAAGAAGGGTATAGCATTCTTTGTAATGGACATCACTCACATCGCGTAGACGCTGCGCCGCTTGCTCGGCGGTGAGATCACGTTGGCTTTCTGCCAGCATTTCGTAGCCCACCATGAACTTACGAACTGTGGCACTGCGCAGGAGTGGCGGATAAAAAAGTGCATGAAGTTGCCAATGGTCAATGTCGGTGCCTTGGTCAAAAAACGGCGCGTAATGCCAGCCCATCGAGTAAGGGAAAGAGCATTGGAATAAATTGTCGTAACGGCTGGTCAGCTTCTTAATCGCGACCGCTAAATCGTCTCGTTGCTCATCGCTAAGTTCGCTCATGCGACGGATATGTGTTTTCGGCAACAACATGGTTTCGAACGGCCATGCCGCCCAGTAAGGCACCACCGCCAGCCAGTGTTCGGTTTCCACCACGATCCGTGAGCCGTCTTTCAGTTCCGCTTGTACGTAATCCACCAGCAAGTTGCTGCCGTGTTCTTGGTAGTACGCTTTTAGATTGTGCTCTTTGCGCTCGATTTCATTGGGTAAGAAGCTGTTCGCCCAGATTTGACCGTGTGGATGCGGCTGAGAACAGCCCATGGTTTTGCCTTTGTTTTCGAACGCCTGAACCCAAACGTACTCTTTGCCTAGCTCTTCAATTTGCTCATTCCATGTATCAATCACGCCACGAATTTTATCCACTGGCAGCTCCGGTAAGGTTTTGCTGTGATCTGGCGAGAAGCAAATCACGCGACTCAAACCACGTACGCCTTGGGTTTTAAATAGCGGATTGTCTGATTCTGGTGCATCTGGCGAGTCCACCATCAGCGCAGCAAAATCGTTATTGAACACATAGGTGCCTTGATAGTCTGGATTGATATCACCAGAGATACGTTCGTTGGTTGGACAAAGAAAGCATTTACCGTCATAACTTGGTAGCTCATCCAAAGCAGGCTTTTCATCTGCGCCGCTCCAAGGGCGTTTTGCGCGATGAGGGGAAACCAAAATCCATTGCCCAGTCAGAGGGTTATAACGGCGGTGTGGATGGTCCACTGGGTTAAATTCAACATTTGACATCTTAACTTACTCAACTCTTAAAAATTCTTTAAACGATCCCCTTTCTACTTGAAGTAACGGCGGTGTTAGCAATATTCGTTTACCTCAATCACATCGTCTATCTACGCTGATGGAGATTCACTCATTTAACACCGATCTAAAACTGCAAGTAGTTTGAGGATCAACTTCCCAAAACCATAAGAAGCTCATATCACAAAGCGGTAACTACAATCACGCAGCGGAATAACCATTGGGATTGTTTGATTGCCAGTTCCAGGTATCGGCCGTCATTTCAGCCACCGTGCGTGTTGCTTTCCAGCCTAGTTCACGCTCGGCTTTTTCCGTGCTCGCCCAACATTCAGCAATATCCCCCGGGCGACGCGGGCATAACTCGTAAGGCACTGGTTTACCGCAAGCGGTCGCGAACGCATCCACCATCTCAAGTACGCTCGAGCCTTTACCCGTACCTAAGTTGTAAATGTGCAAACCCGATGTTTCCCCCACCGATTTCAAAGCCGCAATATGCCCATCGGCCAAATCCATCACGTGGATGTAATCACGCACGCCGGTGCCGTCTGAGGTTGGATAGTCATTGCCAAATACCGCGAGTTTTTCACGGCGACCAACGGCGACTTGGGCGATAAACGGCATCAAGTTATTTGGCATGCCTTGCGGATCTTCCCCCATCGTCCCGGATGGATGTGCACCAACCGGGTTAAAGTAACGCAATAACGTGATACTCCAATCGTTTTCAGCATGGAATAGATCGCCTAAGCACTGCTCCACTATATATTTGCTGCGTCCGTATGGGTTGGTGGTTGCGCCTGTGGGTGAATCTTCGGTGATCGGCACGATTTCTGGGTCACCATAAACCGTTGCCGATGAACTAAAAACAATGCTTTTCACGCCCGCTTTACGCATGCTGCGCGCCAACACCAATGAACCATTGACGTTATTGTCGTAGTACTCAAGTGGTTTCGCCACTGATTCGCCAACCGCTTTTAAGCCCGCAAAGTGGATCACCGCTTGAATATCGTGCTTGGCGAACACGGAGTCCAAAAAGGCTTCGTCACGAACATCGCCTTGGTAGAAGGTAGGTTGCTTCCCCGTGAGCACTTCAATACGGTTTAACACTTCCACGTTAGCGTTAGATAAATTATCAATAATGATGGGTTCAAGGCCCGCCTCAATCATCTGCACACAAGTATGGCTTCCGATGTAGCCCAGCCCTCCGGTAATCAAAACACTCATAAGCCCCCCCTAACTCTTCAAATTGGCTTCAATGACAAGCAGTCTATCAGCAGATAGTGATGTTTTTCTGTGATAAAAGCCTCAAAGTGGAAACGTTTACACTAAAGGTGCAATCTATTATAAAGGCATTTCATTTAATAAAGACAGAAAAAATAAAAAATCGCCAGAAAAATGATAAACGTTTACACAACAATAAGCCGTTCAAAAAGAAGAGAAGAAACAAATTAGAAAAAGGGAAATCACGTCCAGATAAGCAAAAAGCCAGCACTGCTGGCTTTGACTGATCATAGATTCACTTATCATACATCACGTTAACGACGAAATGATTATCGTCTAATTAAGGATGGTTTGATTAACTCGCGCTCACTTAAGCATGAAAGCCAAGGCTCGCGGCAATATCGTGTTTACGTTCGACAACCCACTGGCTATCAAATGGCCCCCAATCGGATAATCGATAATAACCATCATTATGACGACGTCCATCTTGAACAAAATTAAGTTCAATCCCGATCCCGGGCATCGCTTTAATCACATCCTGAATGGTGCGACGCGGCCATCCGGTTTTTTCAATCAACTTGGGGACATTAGGCCGCTCAAGGCTTTCAACCAATAAAGCCAAATATAAACGCCTTGCAAAAACAGGACTCAGTTCCATTGATACCTCCTAAATAGTGCAAGACACATTATTTCTGTTTTACCAGTAATTTTGTTGAGATAGATCAAGAACTTGCTAATCGAACCTTCTATCTAGTACTTTCTGGTACTTTTCTGTCTCTTTGAGCAGCGAGATTGATCATTCTCGATTATCTATCATCATAGATTGACTCATTCAGCGTTATGGCACCTTGTTTGGGTATCGTCTAGATATAATAAACAACAAAATCTACGGCTTTCATTTTGTCACTCTTCTCGCTTCCTGTTAGGATTCTCTACTCAAACAAGGTGCGATAAAAATAATCACCATCAATTTCAAAGGAATAATATGCTCATCACGCTTTACGGTATCCCAAACTGTGACACCATAAAAAAAGCACGCAAGTGGCTAGAAACACAGGCAATCGAATATCAATTTCATGATTACCGAAAAAATGGTATTACTCTCGAATTAATAAGCGAGTTTTTCCAGTCGTTAGGTTGGGAACACGTTATTAATAAACGGGGAACCACTTACCGCCAACTAAGCCAAGAACAAAAAGAGAAGCTAAATGAAGCCAGTGCCTTGGCACTTCTTCTTGAACAGCCAGCGATGATCAAACGGCCTATTTTACGTGTGCAAGATACGCTCTATCTTGGCTTTAATGCTCAGCAATACAGTGAAATTTTCTCTTAAATACAAGGATTTCAAGGATGACAGACAGCCCAGTACTGGCACTTGCAAAAAATTTAATTAGCCGTGAATCCGTCACCCCCAATGATGCAGGGTGCCAACAAGTGATGATCGAAAGGTTAAAAAAATTGGGATTTACCATTGAAGAAATGATCTTTGATGACACCACTAATTTATGGGCTCGGAAAGGGACGGAAGCACCACTTTTTGTGTTTGCTGGACACACCGACGTCGTTCCAGCTGGGCCACTATTTGAGTGGCATACCCCACCATTTGAACCGACCGTCATTGATGGCTATTTGCACGGACGCGGCGCGGCAGACATGAAAGGCTCATTAGCTTGCATGCTGGTCGCGCTGGAGCGTTTTCTAGCACAGAACCCAACGCATAAAGGCTCCATAGGTTTCTTAATTACTTCCGATGAAGAAGGCCCCTTTATTAATGGTACAACCCGAGTTGTTGATACCTTAATGGCTCGTAATGAACTGATTGATATGTGCATTGTTGGTGAACCCTCAAGTACCTTAAAAGTCGGGGATGTTGTGAAAAATGGTCGCCGTGGTTCTATTACTGGCGATTTAAAAATTAAAGGGGTCCAAGGACATGTTGCCTACCCTCACCTAGCCCATAATCCAGTTCACCACGCTCTTCCTGCTTTGGCTGAATTAGCAACAACCACTTGGGATGACGGGAACAGTTATTTCCCTCCCACCAGTTTTCAAATTCCCAATCTTCAGGCAGGTACCGGAGCATCCAACGTGATTCCTGGAGACTTTGATGTTCAATTTAATTTTCGTTTTAGCACCGAGTTAACCGACCAAGAGATCAAACGGCGAGTACACTCCATTCTTGATGCTCATGGGTTAGATTACCAATTAAAATGGACCTTGAGCGGTCATCCTTTTTTAACCGATACCGGTGCCTTATTAGAAGCAGTGATTGATGGTGTGACTGAAGTCAATCACCAAGCACCACAACTATTAACAACAGGCGGTACTTCTGATGGACGCTTTATTGCCAAAATGGGAGCTCAGGTCGTTGAACTTGGCCCGGTCAATGCCACCATTCATAAGGTAAATGAGTGTGTCAGTATTGCTGACTTAGAAAAGCTGACCGACATGTATGAAAAAATTTTAGAGAAGCTACTCGTCCAATGATGTTACCAAAGCAATTAACAGGCAAAGTTGATGATCACCTAACCGCGGTGATCATCGGAGAAAAAGCCTTTTGGGTCCACCCTCAAGTCAGCCACGATTTACTGGCTTTAAAACAGGCAGCCAAACAAGCGGGCTTTGATCTCAATATTGCCAGCGGCTTTCGCTCCTTTGCTCGCCAGAAAAACATTTGGGATCGAAAAATGACCGGGAAATCGGCTGTTTTAGATGATCATAACCGCCCCTTAACGATATCGACTTACTCTGAAAAAGAAAAGATCTTGGCAATTTTGCGTTGGTCAGCTTTACCAGGAGCCAGTCGTCACCACTGGGGGACCGACTTTGATGTTTTTGATAGACGAGCATTACCAGAAAATGGGTTATTACATTTGGAACCGTGGGAATACTTACAAGACCATCAAGCCCCTTTTTATACTTGGTTAAAGGCTCATTTAAACGATTTTGGGTTTTTCTTCCCTTATCAAGGCCAGCATACTGGTGTTGCTTTCGAACCTTGGCACATCAGCCATAGCCATACGGCTGAATATTGTTTAACCTCACTCACACTCGAGGCACTTCACGCAGAGTTGATCAACGAGAGGTTTGAAGGGCAAGAAACGGTACTGCAAAACCTAGAGATGATCTACAATCATTACATCATTAATATCGCAAAGGCGAATTAATATGGACGTTTTACTCAACCCTTGGATAATTTCAATCATCGCGATGAGCGTGATCATCGGCAATTTAGTCGCTTTAAAATACCTCTCAAAAATTCGCTTTCATCGAAAAGAAAAAAGTGATTTAGATAAACTCAATGAGCTGGATAAAAAACTCCATTCCGAGTTACTTGACCAAAACACGACCGAAAAACCTACCACGGCGACAAAGCAAACAATCGCGCCAGAGAAAGCGATAAATTCAAAAAAATAAAGGACGCACAAGCGTCCCCTTTATCTTATTAAGTCAATATTTTATTATTCAGACTGAACTATAGCTGACAAGACTGGAACCATTTCTTGTAACAGTTCTTGTTCAACTGGCTTACCTGCAGAGTTAGTGACATTAATCGATGTACGATTACCTAGATCACCAAATAAGAAAGTATAAGAGCCTGATTTTAAATTCATCGGTTTCACACCTATTTGATTCCAGAATTCATCATTCGGTGAGGCATATTTCGCTTTAACCGTTCCTTGCGACTGGTTACGTTCTTCAATGGTAAACCCCATACCGGGCATCAAATTCGGTAAGCGCTGCCATAAGACATCATAAGGTGTTCGAGCGATGATGACAGGGAAACCACTACGATCCGCTCCCATAGTTATCGGGATCTGTTTCACCAGTTCCTGCGCTCGACGAGCAGCTTCTTCACGTCGATGTTGATCATAACGGCTAGTCACTAAGTTGGTCATAAAGGTATTATAACGCTCTTTATTGACCTCGCTAATAGGGAGCGCTTTACCATTTTCACGCCAATCAATCAGGGATATCTTAAAGCCATACCGATTATTAGCAGCCACTCGCGTTAGTTGGTAACGACTTCCCAACGTAGCATCTTCATCTTGCGAGATCCAATTGATCCAATCGGTTTCTAGCTTGTTATCACTCTGCTGAAGAACCTTTATGCCTCGCTCTTGTAACATGCTTAAGGCTGTTTGCCAGATAGTATCGACCTCATCTTGGCGAATCATCCATAAGATCACTTCACCATTTTTTTGTCGCTCTGCGCGAGCACCAGGGATAAGCTCAAGGATTTGTTGAGGAGGGCGTACATCAACCTCCCGTCCAACAGGCCCTGCAAACTCTCCAGCAGGAATCTCATAATGAGGATAATACTGTGGGGTTGCATCTTCCGGTAAAACCCAAGGGGTAATCGGTTTTGTGTCTAAGTAAGTAAAATCATTTTTTGCTTGGCGTCGTTGCGCCGGACTACTTGAACAGGCACTTAAAACCAAAACAGCCAGTGAACCCATAACCAGCTGGCGGGATAACTTCATTGAAACTCCTACATGGCTGAAACGAAAAGCTCAGCCCTATTGTTATCATTTTTTATAAAACACAAGCTTCGGTCATCGCTTTCGCTACCAGAGGACGAGCTTGCTCTGAAAGCTCAATTAGTGGTAAACGTAAATGACCGTCGGCGATTAAACCTAATTGTTGCGCAGCCCATTTTACTGGAATCGGGCTCGATTCAACAAAGAGTCCTTTGTGCAGAGGCATCAGACGTTGATTAATAATCTCTGCTTCTGCAAATTTTCCAGCCAAAGCCAGTTTCAACATTTTTGCCATATCCGCCGCTGCAATATTGTTAGTGACAGAAATGACCCCTTGCCCACCTAATTTGACAAACTCAAGCCCGGTAGCATCATCACCACTGAGTAAAATAAAGTCATTGCCACATAATTCACGATGGAGTGTAACTCGGCTCAAATCACCCGTAGCATCTTTGAGTGCAACAATGTTTTTTAGTTCCGCAAGGCGAGCGACCGTTTCAGGGCGTAAATCAACAGCGGTACGTCCCGGGACATTATACAAAATGATTGGTGTGTCCGTTTCTTGGCTAATGGCTTTATAGTGTTGAAATAGGCCTTCTTGAGTCGGCTTATTATAATAAGGAGTGACACTCAAAAAGCCTTTTACTCCGGTATTATGTAATAAACGGCTAAAGGTGATCGATTCATGAGTCGCATTGGCTCCAGTTCCCGCGATCACAGGAATTTGACCCGCTGCAAATTCAACGGTTTTTTCTACAACCTTAACATGCTCTTCAACTGAGAGTGTTGCTGACTCTCCGGTGGTCCCTACCGAAACGATCGCGTCAGTACCGGCTGCGATATGATAATCTACTAATTTTTGCAAACTGGAATAGTCAACTTCACCATCTTGATGAAAAGGGGTTATTAACGCAACCATACTTCCTGAAAACATGTCTATCTCCCTAGATTGATAACTTTTGCATGGTACTGCATGGCACTTAAAAAAGACAAGGGGGGAAATCCGCTTAAACGGCGCATATCGGTGAATATTTATCAGATGTTTGATCCGACCAACTCTCTCCTCGCTAAAGCTTAGCGCCAGCAAGCATCCGGCTTTGTCAATCGCCCGTAATTTTATGCTTAGTCGTGAGTCAATAAACCCTAGCTTATTACGATTTCTCTATCATTTCATAACTGTGTTAACATACAAGAAAACATCAAATGAAGCGACATTATGACTCAACATCTTGTGATCACCGCTATCGGCTCAGATCGAGCAGGAATCTGTAATCAAGTAGTCCAGCTTGTTACGCAGGCTGGCTGTAATATTGTCGATAGCCGCATTGCGCTGTTTGGAAATGAATTCACGCTGATTATGTTAGTCTCTGGCAATGCAAATAGTATTACTCGGGTTGAAACCACCCTGCCACTGTTGGGTCAGCAACAGGATTTGATTACCATGATGAAACGAACTTCTCCCCATCAACAGCAATCTAGCACTTATACCGTTGAAGTGTATATCGAATCCGATGACAAACTAGGGCTAACCGAAAAATTCACTTATTTTTTTGCTGAACGCCATATTGGTCTTGCATCCCTCAGTGCTCAAACCCTTCATAAATCGAAACTCGGCACAGAAATGGATCAATTCCATATTGCGATCACCGCTCAAGTTAATAGCGAATGTAATTTAATGCAATTACAAGAAGATTTTCAAATCCTATGCCAGCACTTAGACGTTCAAGGCGCATTAAATTTTATAAAAAACAGCCAATAAAAGGAAAGGAATTAATATGAATACTTTAACAGCAGGCTCTTCCGCTCCCGCCTTTGCACTGCCCGATCAACACGGCAACACGGTTTCGCTTAGCGACTTTAGCGATAAAAAAGTGCTCTTATATTTTTATCCCAAAGCGATGACACCGGGCTGCACAGTACAAGCTCAGGGGTTGCGAGACAGCAAAGCCGAATTAGACCACTATAATGTTGTTGTGTTAGGCGTTAGTATCGATCCTGTGGCTCGACTCAATAAGTTCATCGCGCGTGATAATCTCAACTTCACGTTATTGTCAGATGAAGATCACCAAGTTGCCGAACAATTCGGAGTATGGGGAGAGAAAAAGTTCATGGGGAAAACTTATGATGGCTTGCACCGTATCAGCTTTTTAATCAATGAACAGGGGATCATTGAGCAGGTCTTTGATAAATTTAAAACCAAGGATCATCACCAAGTCGTTTTAGACTATCTTGCCCAAAATTCATAGTCAGGAACACCTTTATTCCTCTTATGATAGATACATTTTATTGCTGCTAAGAAAAAGCCATCCGATCAATTAGGATGGCTTTTTTCGATAACGTTTTAACTTACCGATTCGCAGTATAAGACCACAAACTAGACGGTAAACTTACTTAAAATTGCATTTTGTTCACGAACATTTTCAGCTTGGACTTGCATTGCAATATTGGCTTCCTCGGCAGATTCTGCAACTTGAAGAGAAAGATCTTTAATTTTGACGGTGTTATTATTGATCTCTTCGGCAACAAGGCTTTGTTGTTCCGCAGCAGAGGCAATTTGCAAGTTCATATCGCTGATTTGCTGAATCGAATGCCGAATCCGTTGCAGTGCTGTATCAGCCAGTTGGGCTTTAGCAACCACATCTTCAGCTGTGGTTTTACTTTCATTCATCGCCACAGAAACCGAATTAGAACCAACTTGTAATTGCTCGATCATCGTACGAATTTCAGTTGTTGATTGCTGCGTGCGTTGAGCAAGGGTTCTGACTTCATCAGCAACCACGGCAAAACCTCGACCAGACTCTCCAGCTCTTGCGGCTTCAATCGCCGCATTTAATGCTAACAAGTTGGTTTGATCAGCAATATCATTAATCACTTTCAAAATCGTTTCAATGTTGGCCGTTGCCGACTCTAAGCCACGCACTTCTTCGACCGCCATATCAATATGCGCCGATAAGCGATCAATAGATTCCGTCGTATCACTCACCACCGATGAACCTTCTTGCGTGGCTTCATCTGCCTCTTTAGTCGCCGATGCTGCACTTTGAGCATTATTAGCAACTTCGGTTGCAGTCACTGACATTTCATGCATTGCCGTCGCTAATTGCTCTAGCTCTTGCAATTGAGAGCGCATTGCCGAAGAAGACCCCTCAGCACTCCCTATCGTTTGCTCTGCTCCGCGCATAATTTCTTCGCCAATCGCTTTTGATTGTTGAATCTGCTGTTGCAAGATTTCGGTAAAAGTGTTGAACCCATGTGCAAGTTCAGCAAACTCTTTATCGGTATTGGTATTTAACCGTTTGGTTAAATCACCTTCTCCGGATGCCACATCCTGAATCGCGTTATTCAACACCCCAAGTGGGCGCATCAGCACTTTAATCAGAATGCTTAAGCCAATTACACTTAATATCACCCCAATTAAAGTATAAATAATAGAATTACTACGCAGCTTCGCCAACGTCGAAAAAGCCACCGATTCATCGATAATTGCGCCGACATACCATTTTTCATTAGCGACCTTACTAAAATAAGCAAGGTGAGGCTGCCCTTCTAATTCAATCGGTTGCATCCCGTCACGCAAGGTAATTTGAGGAAGGTAGCTCGAAAGCGGCTGTCCATTATTATTGATATCTGGATGAGCAATAGTGGTTCCGCTTTCAGTCACAATAAATAGATATCCGGCATCAAATAGGTTGGAACTGTTAACGAGAGCAGCAAGCTTAGTCAACTCTACATCATAATACATCGAGCCGATAAATTGCCCCTGAGAGCGAATCGGCGTACCGATAGAGATAATCATATTTTTTGTTGCAGCATCAACATAAGGGGCGGTCACTACCAGTGATTGCTGATTTTTCGCTTCAATATACCATGGGCGTCGACGAGGATCATAACTGCTGTCAGGGCTCCAGTTGTCATCATTTTCAATCATGGAACCATCGGCTTCGTAACCTAAACCGATCGATAAAAAGCTGCCTTTCAAGGTCGGTTTTTCTAAAACATCCTGCACGTATTGCCGATTCACAGGATCGAGTTCCAGACTTTCACTCATCGCTTGAGCTAAGTTTTTTTTACTGCTCATTTCTGATGCAACGGTATTTTTAACCCCCAATACCTGCTCTTTTAAACTATTTTGCACTAGCGTTTGAACTTCAGCACGTACCGTCGCCAATTGTTGCAAAGATAATAACACAACAATAACCAACAAGAGCGCCGATGAAGCGGCTATAATTTTGTGACTAAATTTCATATTTCCCTCGACTCCCATTCCATTTTTATTGTTATGATTTCTATATCGCCAAGCCAAATGAAAACTTAAGAGATCACCTTAATTACTTTAGTTGATGATTACGCTCTATTCCTCATATTATTCGCTTAACAGGGTATTTTCATCATTACTGGGAAGTGCATGCCATACTGCTTTCACTAACGTTGCTAATGGAATCGCAAAAAACACCCCCCAAAACCCCCACAAGCCGCCAAAAACCAACACAGCAATAATAATAAACATGGGGTGTAAATTGACCGCTTCAGAGAAGAGAATTGGAACCAATACATTACCATCGAGTACTTGGATGATGGTATAAGCAATCAATAAAGTGTAAAACTGTGGTGTCATTCCCCACTGAAATAAACCAACAATTGCAATCGGAACAGTGACAAGAGCTGCGCCGATATAGGGAATCAACACAGAAAAGCCAACAGCTACGGCAAGTAAAGCGGCATAGCGTAGCTCTAAAATAGCGAACGTGACATAACTGACACCGCCAACGATAAGAATTTCTAACACTTTACCACGGATATAATTTGAAATTTGTTGGTTCATTTCCAACCAAACTTTGGTCGCCAGTTTGCGGTTTCTTGGTAAAATCCCACTGGCAACATTCAGCATTTCTTGTTTATCTTTAAGTAGGAAAAACACCAACATAGGTACCAAAATAAGGTACACCGCTAAGGTCGCGATACTGACAAGTGAAGCCAGCGACCCCTTAACAATCGATTCTCCCATGCTCAGAGCTTGATTCTTCGCATTATTAATTAAAGATTCAACAATCTGTAAATTGGCCAATTCAGGATAACGCTCAGGTAAACTAGCAATAAACGCTTGAAGGCCATTATACATATTGGGTATATCATTAATTAAGTTGACCACTTGTTGCCAAATTGTGGGAACCAATCCAAATAGGGCTAAAAACATTAAACCAATAAAGAGTAACACCACCAATACAACTGAAGCTGAACGAGGCATACCCAATCGACACAATTGCACAACAGGCCATTCCAATAGATAAGCCAGAACAATAGCCACCAATAAAGGGGCGATTAAATGACCGAAAAAATAAATAATGATAAAGCCAAAAAAAAGAATCGCGACCAAACTGACGGCATGCGGGTCGGAGAAGCGTCTTTGATACCAACGGTTCAGCATTTCAAACATCGAGAAAGGTCTCCTTTGAAACATATAATAAGAAATAATCAGCCTCAGATTGGCATTGATAGATAAAGCCCTGTTGCTGGAGATAGGATTGAATATCGCGAACTGAGCTAGCATCGCGGATCAGAATGGTGAGACTTGGCTTACCATAATCAAGCGTCAGGGTATGACGCTTTGCAAGTAATAACGTCATTGGGCATCGATGTTGGCGTAAATCAAGAATCTTGGGTTCCATTCTTCAGTTCAACCCTTAATATAGGCGTATCCGAGTCATCTCAGTATCTCGAACGAAACATCTTACGTAACTCCATGTATTGAGGTCACTTGGCTATGCTACATTGTATCGGCTTTTACTCTAGGTGCCATCGTTTTCTCTGAGTCACTATTAGCTTATATTGACTTATCATGGCCAGTTTATTTTTACTTTGATAGTGCCGATACGAAACCTATCGAAACGAGTAATGTCTTAGTGAAAGATGAATTCGGAGTTTTCCCCATAGTTATGATAATAAAATGGTCACGTTCACTAATCAGCCTTTGCTTAGCGACAACACTAAGTTTCCCATCGGCTTCTTATGCAGAGGTAACTAAAGTCAATAGTATTGAATTACCTGATATTGGCACCGTTGCCGGTTCAACCTTAACCATTGACCAAGAGCGGATTTATGGTGATGCATATATGCGAATGCTCAGAAACAGTAAACCCATTATCAACGATCCTGTCATTCATGAGTATATCGATACGCTTGGTCATCGGTTAGTCGCCAATGCCGACGATGTTAAAACTCCATTCACTTTTTTTATGATCCGCGATCGCAATATTAACGCCTTTGCTTTTTTTGGCGGCTATGTTGCCCTGCATTCCGGCTTATTTCTTCATGCTCAGTCAGAAAGTGAGCTGGCATCTGTCATGGCTCATGAAATAGCCCATGTCACACAGCGTCATTTAGCTCGCAGCATGGAAGAGCAAGCCCGCCGTTCACCTGCGACCATGGCAGCCTTAGCCGGATCATTGTTACTGGCCATTGCCGCTCCAGAAGCTGGAATTGCAGCCATTACCGCGACAACCGCAGGCAGTATGCAAAGCCAAATCAACTATACCCGAAGTAATGAGAAAGAAGCGGATCGTTTTGGTATTGCCACCTTAGCGAAAGCTGGATTTGATGTTCAAGCCATGCCACGTTTTTTTGGTCGACTCGCTGATGAATATCGTTATGCGAGTACACCACCACCAATGCTTCTCACTCACCCACTACCAGAAGATCGCATTACTGATAGCCGAGCGAGGGTTCAGCAATATGCCAATATACCTGTCGCTCCTTCACTCAATTATCATCTTGCTCGTGCACGAGTTGTTGCTCGCTACGCAGGAATTAGCAGTGATGCGGCTTTAGATTGGTTTACCCGTACCCAAAAAAAATCGCCAGAAAGCATCAAAGACGCATTTGATTATGGCAGAGCATTGGTTTATCTCGACACGAAACAGTACAAAAAGGCCGAACCTTTACTGCAAGCCTTATTAATCACCAGCCCCGATAATAATTTTTATCTTGATGCGATGACCGATTTGCTTATCGAAACGACGCGGACAAAGGAAGCACAACAACAGCTTGCTCAAGCTCTGCAACAAAAACCGAATAATCGGGTCTTAATCATTAATTATGCCAATGCGCTTATTAAAGAAGAAAGGTACGCCGACACCACCCGATTATTACAACGTTACACCCATGATAACCCCAATGACAGCAATGGTTGGAACTTACTTGCCGAAGCAAGTCACCATCAAGGAAATGAACCAGAAGAGTTGGCTGCTCGCGCCGAGCTTCTTGCTCTAGCTGCCAATTGGAATAAAGCGATTCAATATTATACTCAAGCCAGTCAATTAGCTTCATTAGGAAGCTTAGAACAGGCCCGTTATGACGCTAGAATCGATCAACTCATGGTACAAAGAGAACGATTTTTATCACTGAAATAATCTCAATGTTAGCTATTATGACTTATCATAATCATCTAAAGGAAATATTATGTCTGTTGTCATTTACCATAACCCAAGATGTTCGAAGAGTAGAGAAACGCTGGTCTTGCTTGAAGCTCAACAAATCAAACCAACGATTATTAAATACTTAGACACTCCACCCAATGTCGCCGAGCTAAAACAGCTGTATGCTCAACTCAACTTACCCAATGTTCGTTGCATGATGCGAACCAAAGAAGCACTCTACCAAACGCTCAACCTGGCAGATCAAAGCCTCTCTGATGATGCACTATTTCAGGCGATGGCCGAGCATCCAAAACTGATAGAACGCCCTATCGTTGTCGCCAATGGTCAAGCAAGACACGGGCGTCCTCCTGAGCAAGTTCTTGACATTTTATGAGTACACAGATCATTGTTCTCTATTACAGTCGGCATGGTAGCACCCTTGCTCTGGCTCGGCAGATAGCAAGAGGGATTGAGTCTATCGCCGGCTGTGAGGCCTTATTACGCACAGTCGCTTCACTAGATAACAGCCAATCACCGGCGTGCGATCCCATCATTCAACTCAAAGAACTTCAACAGTGCGACGGATTAGCGCTAGGCAGCCCGGTTTGGTTTGGCAATATGGCCGCTCCTTTAAAACATTTTTGGGATCAAACAACACCTTTATGGATCAATGGAGATTTGATCGATAAACCAGCTTGTCTTTTTACCAGCTCCGCAACCTTACATGGTGGACAAGAAACAACCTTGCACAGTATGATGTTTCCTTTGCTCCATCACGGGATGTTAATCGTTGGCATTCCCTACTCAGAGCCTAAACTTCATACCACTCGATCTGGAGGTACTCCTTACGGAGCCAGTTATGTTTCATCAGCAACATTAACAAACGATGAAAGTGAATTAGCTCGAAAACTAGGACAACGACTTGCACGTATTGCAAGTCAGCTCAAGGAAAGATCATGACCATTCCCTACTCTCCCCACACTCGCTTTGTGCGCTGGCTTGCATTGGGAGGCATACTCTCGCTCATCATTTGGATAACACTTTGGCAGTTAATCTGGTCGCCACATCCACATATTTCGCCAGTTGCTATCACCATTGGCTGGCTGATACCGTTATTATTACCATTACCGGGGGTTATCAAAGGAAAACCTTATACGCATGCTTGGGCAAATTTTGTTCTCATGCTGTACTTTGTACATAGTTTCACTCTTTTGTATGTCGATAATGGTGAACGCTGGCTTGCGGCAATCGAATTACTCTGCACCAGCAGTGCCTTTATCGGAAACACACTTTATGCGCGTCTACGAGGTAAAGAGCTGGGGTTAAAATTAACCAAACTTTCTGAACTTGAACGCGCTGAAAAAGCGCAGTTTAATCGTGACTAGCCATTCAAAGTAACTAACTATTCAAGATAACTAACTATTCAGAGTGACGAACTATTCAGAGTGACTAATCATTCAAGCGAAACAAAAAACCCCAGTGATAAAATACTGGGGTTAAGTTTAGTCATGATCAAAACTGATAGAGTCGATCTTTTACTCTTGCCAAGAAAAATACAGCGTGATCTCGTGGGGTTGTTCTGTTGCTTCTGACTCTACTTTTGCTGTTTCCTCTGACGTCTCTGATGCTGATGCCTCCGTTGTCGATAGGCCAGAGTGAGCTTGTAGAGAAGGAGTTTCAATCAATGGCGCAGATCGTGTGGCTACCTGCCTCATTCTTAGCACTTCTTGTTCAAACTCTGTCTGACTGGCTAATAAATGGACATTAAACGTAACTTCATTTCCTTTAATTTTAACGACATCCAACGACGCAACTGAACTTAGACGATTTAATGCCTCTTCTAAGGTAAAAAAATCACGGGCATGATTAACGGGCTTAAATTCAACCAATAATTTTTGTGAAGACTCACTACTAACCAGTAGCGCACCTTTTTTAGCATAATAATCACTAACCTCATCAATCAAACTGCTGATAGCTTGTTCACCACTTGCTTGACCAATCAATGGGGTTTTCGGTGCCGTTAACATTTGTTCTGCTGGTTGATCATACAGCGTCCAGCGCAGGTTGGTTCCTTGCACTCGTACCACTAAAACCGCATCGGTTGGATAACGTTGGCTAGCGAAGCTGATCGGCTGAGTAAAGCCGCCCCATAAATCAGAAGTTTGAATACCTGTAATATCATCAAAATCGCCAACAGGAATAGTAATGGGCAATCCGCGCAGTTGGGCACTTGTTTTTAATTGTTGCATCAATGAGCTTTCAGAGTGTTCCCAATTAATGTAACGATCATAATTCGATTCTTCAACGACCCAAACCAAGACGTTGGTTCGCGTTTCCGGCCAAAATGGTAATTGAGCCTGGGTTAACAAAGAACGGATATGAGGCGCACTAAACGTCATATTAAGGGTTTTATTCACACCTTGCTGGCCATAACTGATTTGATTTAGGTATTGTGCACTTTGTCGTAATGCTTTTCCGATCACCTCATTATTGACGGATTGCTTATCACCCGAGGTTCGGATAATAACTTCCTGCAAACCTCTCATTCTCGCATTTGCTTCCGCATCGCTTTGTTGCTCATCAAGCACAACCTCAGCTTGATAGAGATTGAGTTTAGATGAAGCAAGCCCGGAGAAACTCATTAATCCGATGATCAACACCAATAAGTAGCGCATAGTATTCCCATATCCTCACGAATGAGCGTTGATGATAAGCAACTATCCTATTTCGAGCAAGACACCCTTCTTATATGCTTGTCAAATTTTCTCCAACTTTTCTGGCTCAGTACGAAATCGTGAAATCATAAAAACTTGATCTACTTTCCATGGCAATCGTTTGCAAAAGTGATAGAATCCGGCGAATTTTGTTCAGCATCAGGGGAAATACGATGAAAAATGCCATTCAAGGCGCACAGATGTTATTTGTTGCATTTGGCGCGCTGGTTTTGGTTCCATTATTGACAGGGCTCGATCCTAACGTGGCCTTGTTTGGTGCCGGTATCGGTACACTTTTATTCCAACTTATCACCCGCCGCTCGGTTCCTATCTTTCTCGCCTCTTCTTTCGCTTTTATTGCCCCTATCATGTACGGTGTTCAAGCATGGGGAATTGCGGCAACCATGGGAGGTTTAATGGCTGCCGGGACAATCTATATCCTACTAGGAGCGATTATCAAAGTTCGAGGCGTCGCGATTGTACACAGACTACTGCCTCCGGTTGTCGTTGGCCCTGTGATTATGGTTATTGGCTTAGGCCTTGCTCCAACCGCCGTCAATATGGCATTAGGAAGAACAGGAGATGGCTCTGCACAATTAGTTGAGGCACAAGCAGCTTTATGGATTTCAGCGATTTCTCTATTAGTTACGGTCGGGATGAGCGTTTTTGCTCGTGGTTTTTTCAAACTTATTCCAATTTGTGCTGGCATCGCCGCAGGTTATAGTACTTCACTTTATTTTGGTGTAGTTAGTTTTGTCCCCGTTCAGCAAGCAGCATGGTTTGCTTTGCCTAATTTCACTTTCCCTGAATTTAATATCAATGCTATCTTATTTATGATCCCCGTCGCCATCGCTCCAGCTGTTGAGCACGTGGGGGATATGCTGGCCATTTCCAATGTAACTGGAAAAGATTATCTGAAAAAGCCGGGGCTACACCGCACGATTGCTGGGGATGGGATCGCGACTATGGCCGCCAGTTTTATCGGAGCGCCACCGAACACAACGTACAGTGAAGTGACTGGCGCAGTGATGCTCACCAAAGCATTTAATCCTGTTATTATGACTTGGGCTGCTGTTACCGCTATTATTTTAGCCCTGGTTGGAAAATTGGGCGCTTTACTACAAACGATTCCCATTCCTGTCATGGGGGGAATTATGATTTTGTTGTTTGGTTCGATTGCGACGGTTGGTCTTAATACCTTAATTAAAAACCAAGTCGATCTACATAAATCACGTAACTTAGTAATTGTTGCCGTTACATTGGTTTTTGGTATCGGAGGAATGGCTTTTGGCATCGGCGATTTCAGCCTACAGGGCGTCAGCTTATGCGGTATTGTCGCTATTATTTTAAACTTAGTTCTGCCGAATGATCTCGGTGAAAACCATGTGGTGGATAACACTCAAATCGAAGAGCATCAATAACCATTAATGCTCTTATGACTGCGATTTGTGCCTTGTATCGCTTTAGGATTCTTGGCACAAGTCGGCAAAACTGCCTCTGGTGAGTAGCGCTAAATCATTAGGGGCTAATTCAATTTCTAATCCTCGTTTACCCGCACTCACACACATCGTTGACAAATTTTTCGCACTGTGATGAATAAAGGTGGGTAATAATTTTTTTTGTCCTAACGGACTGATCCCCCCCACCACATAACCGGTTATTTTTTGTGCTACCTCAGGATTCGCCATTTCTGCTTTTTTTGCCTTGGCTGCTTTTGCCGCTAACTTTAAATTTAATTTTTGTGCGACGGGGATCACCGCGACCGCTAAATGTTTTTCTTCCCCATTAAGACAAAAAAGAAGCGTTTTAAATACTGTGTTAGGATCTTGCCCGAGTGCTTCTGCGGCTTCTAAACCATAACTCGCGTGGCTTGGATCATGCTCATATTGATGGATGGTGTGAGCCACTTTCTTTTTCTTAGCCAAATTAATTGCAGGGGTCATATCCCATCACTCCTTACACCCAAAAATAAAAAAACGAGCAAGGCGACCTCACTCGTTGTGACCGAACGACTAGTTAACGAATATCGATGGGGGCAAAACTTTTAATTAAATCATCTAAGTGTTTCATCTGCGCCAAGAAAGGTTCTAACTTATCAAGTGGTAGCGCAGAGGGGCCATCGCATCGGGCTTGATCTGGATTAGGATGCGCTTCAATAAACAACCCAGCAATACCCGTTGCAAGCCCGGCTTTAGCCAATTCGACGGTTTGCTCACGACGCCCTCCCGATGCGGCCCCTGATGGATCCCGCATTTGTAGTGAATGAGTCACATCAAAAATAATCGGGCTACCTTTTGAGGCCGTTTTCATAACCCCGAAACCCAGCATATCAACCACTAAGTTATCGTATCCATGGCAAGAACCACGTTCACAAAGAATAATCTTATCATTGCCACATTCAGCAAACTTCTCAACGATATTGCCAACTTGACCTGGGCTCATAAACTGAGGTTTTTTCACATTGATCACTGCGCCAGTTTTCGCCATGGCTTCGACTAAATCAGTTTGACGAGCAAGAAACGCAGGCAATTGAATAACATCCACCACATCAGCAACCGGCTGAGCTTGAGCTTCTGTGTGAACATCGGTGATCACTTTCACCCCAAAAGTCTCTTTCAATTCCTGAAAGATACGCATCCCTTCTTCTAAACCAGGGCCACGATAAGAATGCACTGAACTACGATTCGCTTTGTCAAATGAAGCTTTAAAGACATAAGGAATACCCAACTTGTCTGTCACTTTCACATAGTGTTCACAGATCTGCATAGCAAGATCGCGGGATTCTAATACATTCATCCCGGCAAAGAGTGTAAACGGTTTATCGTTAGCGACTTGAATATCATCGATGTGAACAATTTTTTGTTCCATATTTATTTCTCTTTGTGTGATTAATGCAACGTCACTGGGTGATAAGTGAGTGCATTCATTTGATTTTTTAACAATTCAACCGCCGGATCTTCAGGGCAATGTTGAATAAAATATTGGTAATCCGAGAGTGCAACCTGATGGCAATCCAACTGTTGATATATAAAGCCACGATCTCGAATTTCATACGGATCGTCAGGCACAAACGTTAACGCTAAATTGGTACATCGCAGAGCTAGAGTATACCGCTCTTCTCGCAGCAGTGCACTTTTCAATAATGCTAACCAACGGCCAATAATTGTTGGATGATCTGCAGGAATCAAATGTTGCGGCTGTAATTGAGCTAATGGCCCCTTATGCCCCACCAACCAAGCATTTAAAACATGGAAAGAGACATACTCACCTGAAAAAGGGTTCAGATACAAAGGCTCTTCTTCTGGCCAACGGACTTCCAGTAAAAACTGAGTCGGAAACGTAATGCCACGTACCGGAAAATCGAGCTGCCGTGCAAAATAGAGTAATAAAGCCCCTAAACTTACCGGAATGCCTTGGCGGCGCTCCAATACCTTATCAATAAAACCATTTCGTGAATCAAAATAAGCGTCCCTATCACCACAAAAGCCCCATTGACGATAAAACAGCGTTAATAACGCCGCAAAACGTTGTTTCGGTTCAAGGTTAGTGGCTAACGCTTCCTTTGCCTGTTGCAATAATCTTCGTAACTCAGCCAGAGCCCATTCCACTTTCGTCTCCGGATTGATGGCTTTATTTAAAGCGAGAGCACCTTCGACTAGCTCCATCGCATCAAAATCTTCATCAAATAGGTTCAACATACCTTGCTCTAGTCCATAAAATTAACTAAAAAATATAGGAGCCTTACTCATCGCCACTTTACCGGCCATCACTAACCATCCCATCGCTCCGAGAAAGGCAAAAGTGCGCAATAACTTATTTCGACCAAATTTAAGTGCAAAAAAGCCCAATGCAATATACGCAAGGACACAGGTTAACTTATCGGTCATCCAAGGCGCAGCCGAGGTATAAGGGATAAACCCCGTGATCACGATTAACCAAATGCCGCTAAACAAGAGCAAGCTGTCATTAACATGAGGGAAAACCTTGAGAAATTTGTGCTGCAACCATGGTGAGTCCATCATCATGAGCAAATAACGAACCGTCAATAAAAAAGCACTGAGTGCAATCGTCAATAAATGGAGATGTTTGAGTCCTTCGTACATATTGTCCTCTTAAAAATCAAAATCGAGCCAATGTCACTCGGTCATTACCCGCATAATCTTGCTCTGTCGTTATGTCTTGATAGCCCAACGCTCCGAGAATCGCCCGTACCGCTGCACCTTGTTCACAGCCGTGTTCAAATAGCAGCCAACCGGCATCCAATAGATAATCTCTCGCGGTTTTTGCGATGTATTTAATATCGGCTAATCCATTATCTGCGGCAACCAATGCGCTTTTCGGTTCAAAACGCACATCGCCTTGGACTAAATGGGGATCGTCCGTCTCAATATAAGGCGGGTTGGAAACGATCAAAGCAAACTTTATACCGCCTGCTAGTGGAGTAAACCAACTTCCCTGTAAAAATGTGACATTGGTTATTTGCAAACGTTGGCTATTTTCTATCGCCAATTGCTGCGCTTCACGCTGTAGATCAATACCAATGATCTGACGTGTAGGTAATTCAGATGCCAATGCTAGCGCGATCGCTCCAGTTCCAGTTCCAAGGTCAAGAATCTGCCCATCAATTTGTTGCGACTTTTCAAGTGCTAACTCGACTAAACGCTCGGTATCTGGCCGAGGAATTAACGTTGAAGGAGCCACTTTTAACGGCAATGACCAAAATTCTCGCTCACCAATAATATACGCGACCGGCTCTCCGCTCAGGCGTCGAGTTAAAAGCGCATCGAACTCAGATTGTTGCTCGAATGTGAGCATTTTCTCCGGCCAAGTTAATAAGTAAGAGCGAGGCTGTTGTAATACATGGCAAAGCAATACCGCAGCATCGAGCGACGGCGAATCACTGCCACTCTCCGCTAATCGTGTCTTGGCTAGGGCTAATAATGCCCCAATATTCATCGACATCCGTTAATTTTGCTCAGCCAAGGCGGCTAATAAATCCGCCTGATGTTCTTGTATCACAGGATCCACTAAGGCTTGTAGATCGCCCTCCATGACTTCACTTAAGCGATAGACGGTTAAGTTAATACGGTGATCCGAAACTCGTCCTTGCGGATAGTTATAAGTACGAATACGGTCACTGCGATCCCCTGACCCCAGTAGGTTACGTCGGGTATCCGAAATTTCAGCCGCTCGCTTTTCTTCTTCGGCTTTAGCAATACGAGCCGCCAAAACCGACATCGCTTTCGCTTTGTTTTTATGTTGCGACCGTTCATCCTGACATTCCACCACAATACCAGTAGGCAAGTGAGTAATGCGAATAGCAGAATCGGTCGTGTTCACGTGCTGACCGCCGGCACCCGATGAGCGGAAGGTGTCAATTTTTAGATCAACCGAACGAATTTCTGGTATTTCTGTTTCAGGGATTTCAGCCATCACCGCGACGGTACACGCCGACGTATGCACTCGGCCTTGAGATTCTGTCGCCGGAACCCGTTGCACACGGTGACCACCAGATTCAAATTTTAGAATACCATACGCACCATCACCACTGACTTTGGCAATCATCTCTTTATAGCCACCATGTTCCGCTTCACTGGCCGACATCACTTCAATTCGCCATCCTTTCTTCTCGGCAAATCGGCTATACATACGGAACAGATCACCAGCAAAAATACCCGCTTCATCGCCGCCTGCACCGGCTCGAATTTCTAAGAAACAGTTGCGATCATCATTAGGATCTTTCGGTAATAGCAGAACTTGTAGCTCGTCACTTAAACGTTCAATCGATGCTTTAGCAACTTTGATTTCTTCTTGCGCCATTTCACGCATTTCAGCATCGTCTTCATTGGCCATCTCTTCGGCAGCCACTAAATCCTCTTGGGCTTGCTGGTAAGCTTGGAAACATTGAGTAATTTCTTCCAGTTGTGAGTACTCTTTCGAGAGGGTACGAAATTTATCTTGATCACCGATTACGGTTGGATCACCCAATAAGTGTTGCACTTCTTCATAGCGCTCCACCAGAGATTCAAGCTTAACTAAAATCGATGCTTTCATAGTGTCTTCTTTATAAAAATAGGTAAGGAATGATAACTTATTGTGGGTCATCAAGACCCAAACTTTGCCTAATAATCGCAAGTTTTGCAGGCTCACCCTGCTCTGCAGCCATTTGCAGCGCTCGAGTCGGCGTATGAATCAATTTATTGGTCAACTTATTGCTGAGTTCGATCAACAATTTCTCAGCATCGACACCAGCCGCCAGCGCTTGTAAACTCTTGCTTAATAGCTCTTCTCGAATCTCACTCGCCGCTTTACGATAGTCACGAATACTGTCAACCGCCTGTAAGGAACGCAACCAACTCATAAAATCAGCGCTTTCTTCACTCACAATCACTTCAGCTTGAATCGCTTCAATTTTTCGCTGTTGTAGGTTGCTATCGACGATCGACTGCAAATCATCGACCGAATAAAGATACGCATCATCCAAATCGCCAACCTGAGACTCAATATCACGAGGAACCGCAATATCAATCAATAAAATAGGCTGATGACGACGTACTTTAAGAGCACTTTCAACCATCCCTTTCCCGATAATGGGCAGTGGACTTGCTGTTGAACTAATCACAATATCCGCCTGCGCTAAATAATCGGGAATTTCATTCAACGTAATCACATCAGCATCAAAATGCTGTGCTAACACGTTTGCCCGCTCTAGGGTTCGGTTAGCGACCATCATCCGTTTACAGTGATGCCCAGCCAAGTGCTTAGCAACCAACTCGATCGTTTCCCCTGCACCGACTAACAACACGGTTGCATCAGCGAGCGATTCAAAAATATGTTTTGCCAAAGTACAAGCGGCATAGGCCACAGAAACGGCATTACCTCCTATTTCTGTTTCTGTACGTACACGCTTAGCAACAGAAAACGCTTTTTGGAATAGCTTTTCTAGTGCCGAATCCACCATATGGTTTTCTTTGGCATCTGCATACGCCTGTTTGACCTGCCCCAAAATTTGCGGCTCGCCCAAGACGAGTGAATCCAACCCACACGAAACGCGCATTAAATGGCGAATCGCCGCTTGCTCTTCGTGAATGTATAGGCTGGGTTTTAACTCCTCTGGATTAACTTGATGAAATCGCGCTAACCATTCAATCAACTTATTCTTACTGGCTGATTTCACATCACAATATAGCTCTGTTCGGTTACACGTAGACAGGATAACGCTCCCGTTTACATAAGGATGATCCGAGAGCTCGCGTAATGCTTCAGACAGCTTATCGGGTCCAAAAGCCACTTTTTCTCGTAACTCAACCGAAGCTGTATTGTGATTGATACCAATAGCAAGCAAGGACATCTATCGAGGATTCTCAGGTAAGAAATGGATTAAGCGACGAATTTTACTTGATGCACCAAATGATTGAAAGGGTCGGCGGGATTTGTTTTTCTGAGTTCGTGACATCAATGATATAGTAAGCGCGACTTTCAGACTTAAAACACGTAAAGTGAATCATCAGTCTCAACATATAAGTTGGTATCAATATAATAAAAGTGAGTACCAATACAGCAATGACTTGCCCTATCCCAATACTCATGCGATAGGTAAATACTCATAGGATAGAGAACTGGCGACACCTGACCACAAACGAGATAACAGATACGTTAAGCATGGATAAATAACGAAGACACTATGACCGCTAAAGCACAAATTTTTCTGTTGTTTTTTTTCATTATTACCTTCACTGGCTGTAGTACTATCTCGCAGCCGATAAGTGAGGTCCAATGGCAAACACATCAGGATCAATTAAAAAAAATCAAACACTTCCAACTGGTGGGAAAGTTAGGGTATCGCTCTCCAGAACAACGGCAATCCCTTCACTTTCAGTGGCAAACCGACAGCAACGGTACTCAGTTAAGGCTTACGACCTTTCTCGGACAAACCATTTTAAACTTGTCGTTCAATGAACACGGAGCCCAGGTTCTGACTCATGATGATCGCCTCTATCAAGCGACCAGCGCTCAACAATTAGTTCAGCAATTAACGGGCTTAGACCTCCCCATCGAATTATTACAAGAATGGATATTGGGTCTACCATCCCAAGCCGATCAGTTTGATCTCAACAGCCATAATACGTTGGCTTGGTTAGATAAAACCATCGAACAACAGACTTGGCGAGTGAACTATCAGCGTTACCGTGAATACCCATGGCAACAAATAACCTTGCCTTTGCCTGAAAAACTCACACTATCCCAAGAGTCGACTTCTATTAATTTGGTGATATCTCAATGGACGTTAACCCCATGAATCCGAATTCCACGACTTGGCCTTCGCCCGCTAAACTCAATCTTTTCTTGTATATTAACGGACAACGACCTGATGGTTACCACGAATTACAAACTCTGTTTCAATTTCTCGATTATGGCGACCAGCTCACGATTACGCCAACGTCGGATGGTATCATTCAACTGACCCCACAACTGGCCGGTGTAACAGAGCAAGATAATCTTATTTGGAGAGCAGCAACTGCCCTCCAGCGTCAAACGGGCTGCTCACAAGGCGCTCGTATTCAACTCACAAAACGATTACCGATGGGGGGAGGTATTGGCGGCGGCTCATCGAATGCGGCAACCGTGTTGGTAGCTTTGAATTATATCTGGAACACTGGGCTAAGCGATATACAACTAGCAAACATCGGGCTCACCTTAGGCGCGGACGTTCCGGTATTCATCCATGGAGCCGCCGCTTTTGCTCAAGGCGTTGGCGAACAGTTGCATCCGATTACGCTTGATGAAAAATGGTTTTTAGTTATTCGCCCCAAAGTCAGTATCGCGACGAAAGATATTTTCACCCATCCTTATTTATCGAGAAACACGCCAAAGCGTGATTTAGCGACCCTTCTCGCCATGAAATACGAAAACGATTGCGAAAAAATTGTCCGAATGCTTTACCCAGAGGTTGATAAGCAACTTTCATGGCTGCTACAATACGCGCCGTCAAGATTGACCGGGACGGGGTCTTGCGTTTTTGCTGAGTTTTTGAGCAAAAAAGATGCAGAAGCTGTCCTTGCCAGGCTCCCTGACGATGTCTCGGCGTTTGTGTCCCAAGGGCGCAATATATCACCGCTAAAAGAGACGCTGGCTGACTACCAATCAGCCCACACCCAACCTAATTAAAAACTGGACGCAACCCTGAGGTTTCCACCGTGCCTGATATGAAGCTATTTGCTGGTAACGCCACACCTGAACTAGCCCAACGTATTGCTGATCGTCTATACATCTCCCTTGGTGATGCTACTGTTTCACGTTTCTCTGATGGAGAAGTGGCAGTGCAGATCAACGAAAATGTTCGTGGTAGCGATGTATTTATTATTCAATCGACTTGTGCGCCAACCAATGACAACCTAATGGAATTGGTGGTAATGATTGACGCAATGCGCCGCGCTTCTGCAGGCCGTATTACTGCCGTTATTCCCTATTTTGGCTATGCTCGCCAAGATCGCCGAGTTCGCTCTGCACGTGTACCGATCACGGCAAAAGTTGTTGCCGATTTCCTTTCTAACGTAGGCGTTGACCGCGTATTAACCATTGACTTACACGCCGAGCAAATCCAAGGCTTCTTCGATGTGCCCGTTGATAATATTTTTGGTACACCTGTGTTACTCGAAGATATGAAAGCACGTAATTTAGAAGATCCCGTTGTGGTTTCTCCTGATTTAGGTGGTGTTGTTCGTGCTCGAGCAACGGCCAAAGCACTCGGTGATATTGATATTGCCATCGTTGACAAACGTCGTCCGCGTGCCAATGTTTCTGAAGTCATGAACCTAATCGGTGATGTTGAAGGGCGCGATTGTGTGATTGTTGATGACATGATCGATACCGGAGGTACATTGTGTAAAGCGGCTGAAGCTCTGAAAGAGCGCGGAGCTAAACGAGTTTTTGCTTATGCAACCCATGCCGTTTTCTCTGGTAATGCCGCGAAAAACATCAAAAGCTCAGTTCTCGACCAAGTCATCGTTACCGACTCCATCACCTTATCAAAAGAAATGGCAGCAACCGGAAAAGTTTCTCAGTTAACCCTTTCTAGCATGCTGGCTGAAGCTATCCGTCGCATCAGCAACGAAGAGTCTATCTCGGCGATGTTTAACTAAACGTTCAACCGTTCATACTATAATCACGCCTCATCGATGATGGGGCGTTTTATTTCTCGCGCACTGACCGCAAAGGCCATCTCGCCCAACGACTCTTTTCTATGCTATCATACCGCGCTTTTTCGTTTGCTAAGGGATCCAAACCTTGAGTCAACCAATTAAATTACTTGTCGGGCTAGCCAACCCGGGCCCTGAGTATGTTAATACTCGGCACAATGCCGGAGCATGGGTGATAGAAGAACTGGCTCGAGTCCACCACTGCGTCTTGAAAAGTGAACCGAAGTTTTATGGTTTAACAGGCCGGATTATGGTGCATGGTGAAGATCTACGCTTACTGATCCCCACCACGTTTATGAACTTATCCGGTAAAGCCGTTGCTGCGATGGCAAAGTTTTATCAAATCAATCCAGAGCAGATCATGATTGCCCACGATGAGCTTGATCTCCCCCCTGGTATTGCTAAGTTTAAGCAAGGTGGTGGACATGGTGGTCACAATGGCTTAAAAGACACCATCAGTAAACTGGGCAATAATAAAGAATTTTACCGTCTTCGAATTGGCATTGGTCATCCGGGACATAAAGATAAAGTAGCAGGCTATGTGCTAGGCAAAGCTCCAAGCAAAGAGCAAGAGTGCATACTAGCAGCGGTGGACGAATCGGTTCGCAGCCTAGATATCTTACTCAAAGATGGCCTAACAAAAGCGCAAAATCGCTTACACACGTTCAAAGCTGAATAAGGTTACAAAGCATGGGTTTTAAATGTGGCATTGTTGGTTTGCCTAACGTTGGTAAATCAACTCTTTTTAATGCACTAACAAAAGCAGGTATTGAAGCGGCAAATTTTCCGTTTTGTACCATTGAACCAAACACAGGTGTTGTTCCGGTTCCCGATCTACGTCTTGACGCATTAGCAAAAATCGTCAAACCACAGCGCATCTTACCGACCACAATGGAGTTTGTTGATATTGCCGGTCTTGTAGCGGGAGCATCAAAAGGGGAAGGGTTAGGAAATAAATTTCTAGCCAATATCCGAGAAACCGATGCCATTGGCCATGTCGTACGTTGTTTCGAAAATGAAAATATCGTACACGTTGCAGGTAAAGTATCACCACTTGAAGATATTGAAGTCATCAACTTAGAACTAGCTCTGGCCGATCTAGATAGTTGTGAACGAGCCATTCAACGCCAAGTAAAACGGGCGAAAGGTGGTGATAAAGAGGCGAAGTTCGAACTAACCGTTTTGGAAAAACTGTTACCCGTTCTAACTGAAGGCGGCTCAGCTCGTTCTGTATCGTTAACCAAAGAAGAACTGTCAGCGGTGAGCTACCTAAACTTCCTAACGCTTAAGCCTACGATGTACATTGCCAATGTTAACGAAGAAGGATTCGAAAATAACCCTTACCTTGATGCCGTTCGGGAGCACGCTGAAAAAGAGCAAGCCTCTGTCGTGGCAGTTTGCGCCTCGATTGAATCAGAACTATCTGAATTAGAGGATGAAGAGCGGGATGAATTCCTCGCCGATTTAGGTATTGAGGAACCCGGATTAAACCGAGTCATTCGTTCAGGTTACGAATTGCTTGATTTACAAACTTATTTTACGGCAGGCGTCAAAGAAGTAAGAGCATGGACTATTCCTGTCGGTGCGACTGCGCCACAAGCTGCAGGGAAAATTCATACCGATTTTGAGCGTGGTTTCATTCGTGCTGAAGTGGTCGGTTATGATGATTTTATCCAATACAATGGTGAAAGTGGTGCCAAAGAAGCCGGAAAATGGCGTTTAGAAGGCAAAGATTACATTGTCAAAGACGGCGATGTTATTCACTTCCGTTTTAATGTATAACTTTATTTTTCATCAAACAGCCAACCTCGCGTTGGCTGTTTTTCTTTTATCGATGCAATAATAATTGCAAAGTTGTATTGAGTTAAAAGCAATCACCTTGTCGCTTTACCCGCTGTTTTTGATCAGAAACAACGCTCTTTGTTTAAAAAAAACTCGAACGGTTGATTTAAGAGAATTTATTCAAAAAAACTATTGACGCTCTGAGGCCATATCCGCATAATGCGCACCGTTCTCAGCGATAAGGCAATACCTCACTGAGAACGGCAATGGTAAATAAAATACCCTTGTTTTGGCTACGTAGCTCAGCTGGTTAGAGCACATCACTCATAATGATGGGGTCACAGGTTCAAATCCCGTCGTAGCCACCATTTCCTAAATGTTCTTTTGTTTATTTAGAGTTTTTAGGAAAGATGCGGAAGTGGCGAAATTGGTAGACGCACCAGATTTAGGTTCTGGCGCCGCAAGGTGTGAGAGTTCAAGTCTCTCCTTCCGCACCATAATTAGGCCTGGCTTTAATAAAGCAAGGTGGCTGTAGGTCTATCGCCAAGCGGTAAGGCAGCGGCTTTTGATGCCGCCATTCCCTGGTTCGAATCCAGGTAGACCTGCCATTATTCCTTATGTTTCAATGTGTAAAAACCATTGGAACTCAAAGCGAGATTGTATTATAGTTTCTCGCTCTGAAAAGATGGCTACGTAGCTCAGTTGGTTAGAGCACATCACTCATAATGATGGGGTCACAGGTTCGAATCCCGTCGTAGCCACCATTATATTAAACGTTATTTATAATAAATGACGATTAATAATGAGACGCGGAAGTGGCGAAATTGGTAGACGCACCAGATTTAGGTTCTGGCGCCGCAAGGTGTGAGAGTTCAAGTCTCTCCTTCCGCACCATCGTCTCGTTATGAATAAAGAATTTGCGGAAATGGCGAAATTGGTAGACGCACCAGATTTAGGTTCTGGCGCCGCAAGGTGTGAGAGTTCAAGTCTCTCTTTCCGCACCATATTAAAGGTTATCAGTTTTATCACTGCTGACTGATGTAGGTCTATCGCCAAGCGGTAAGGCAGCGGCTTTTGATGCCGCCATTCCCTGGTTCGAATCCAGGTAGACCTGCCAATTTATTTAACTCAATACTGTCAAAGCATTCACTGAATTTGCGGTGGTGGCGGAATTGGTAGACGCGCTAGCTTCAGGTGCTAGTGTCCGTTAGGACGTGAGGGTTCAAGTCCCTCTCTCCGCACCAAGTTCAGTATTACAGGTCTATCGCCAAGCGGTAAGGCAGCGGCTTTTGATGCCGCCATTCCCTGGTTCGAATCCAGGTAGACCTGCCATTTACAACGATGATTCGACTCACTCGGATTATCTATAAAATTTGTGCGGAAGTGGCGAAATTGGTAGACGCACCAGATTTAGGTTCTGGCGCCGCAAGGTGTGAGAGTTCAAGTCTCTCCTTCCGCACCATGCTTTTAACATGCATAGCCTGGCTAGCATCTGCAGGTCTATCGCCAAGCGGTAAGGCAGCGGCTTTTGATGCCGCCATTCCCTGGTTCGAATCCAGGTAGACCTGCCATTTACAACGATGATTCGACTCACTCGGATTATCTATAAAATTTGTGCGGAAGTGGCGAAATTGGTAGACGCACCAGATTTAGGTTCTGGCGCCGCAAGGTGTGAGAGTTCAAGTCTCTCCTTCCGCACCATTAATTATATTATGGCTACGTAGCTCAGCTGGTTAGAGCACATCACTCATAATGATGGGGTCACAGGTTCAAATCCCGTCGTAGCCACCATTTTTTGAATATTTAGTCATATTCAAAGTGCAATGAAGTTATTTTTGTTGCTAATGTTGATTGATTCAACAAGTTACAGGTCTATCGCCAAGCGGTAAGGCAGCGGCTTTTGATGCCGCCATTCCCTGGTTCGAATCCAGGTAGACCTGCCATTTACAACGATGATTCGACTCATTCGGATTGTCTATAAAATTTGTGCGGAAGTGGCGAAATTGGTAGACGCACCAGATTTAGGTTCTGGCGCCGCAAGGTGTGAGAGTTCAAGTCTCTCCTTCCGCACCATTAATAAACAACCCAGCTTAAGCTGGGTTTTGTTTTATCTAACATTTGAAGATATCTTACCGTTTATCGTTTATCACTATATTTATCTTTTCTTACCATCTACTGTAAGAAACACTTCGACTACAAATAACAAATCGAAGGAATAAAAAATCCAGCCGAAGCTGGATTTTTGTGTTATTTCTTTCTTTTCATTAACCTAATAGGCTTAAAGCCGCATTAGGTGCTTGTTTCGCTTGCGCAAGGACTGAGCTGGAGGCTTGTCCAAGAATTTGCGCTTTGGTCAAGGCCGTCGTTTCTTTCGCAAAGTCGGTATCTTTAATCCGGCTCTTCGATGCATTCACATTTTCATTAATGTTTTCTAGATTATTAATGGCATGTCCGAAACGATTTTGGAATGCCCCCAATTCTGCACGGTGACTATCGACATATTTCAACGCTGCATCGACAACGGCCACCGCTTCTTGCGCACCACCTACCGTGGTTACATCAAGATCATTAATGGTGACTTCTGATGGGCCAGACATCCCCAAATCGGTTGCTAACCCCCCACCGAAGGCGACCGTTTCTACGCCATCTTTGTTGCTGGCAAAAACTTGTAATTTACCCTCTTCATTAACAGATGCTTGTACTGCATCCGTTTGACCGTTGATGTAAGTCGCTAATTCTTCGATATCATCACCCGCTTTTGCGTCGATGGTGATCGGGTCGGCTGCACCGTTAATCGTGATGGTTAATTGATCGCCAGCGGCCGCACGCCAGTCTTTCCAGCTTTCACCGCCAGCTCTGTCTTGCGCGACGTAGCTCTTACCGCCCATCATTTCATTATCGCTACGCATATCTTTCATGGTGAGCATCACTGCTTCACCACTTTGCGAGCCGATTTGGAATGCTTTAGTTTGGAACGTGCCATTCAGTAGTCGGTTACCGGCAAATGAGGTCGTTTCTGCAATACGGTTCAACTCTTTATTAAGTGCGCCGACTTCTTCTTGAATCGCAACACGCTCAGATTTTGAGTTAGAGCCGTTGGCCGATTGTAGCGATAGATCACGCATCCGTTGTAGGATGTTGGTGGTTTCATTCATCGCACCTTCGGCGGTTTGCGCCATTGAGATACCATCATTCGCGTTACGCACCGCAACATCTAAACCACGGCTTTGTACATTCAAACGGTTAGAGATTTGCAAACCTGCCGAATCATCTTTAGCGCTATTAATTTTAAAACCGGATGATAGACGCTCCATTGAAGTTTGTTGTGCGCTGGTTGCGCTGTTTAGGTAACGTTGTGCCGTCATCGCTGACACGTTGGTATTTACATTGACCGCCATATTGGTGTCTCCTATTCGTTTTTAGACGTAGCGGAACTGCCCGAACGGTTTCCGACGTCTCGGAATACCACGTAGTTCTCTCAAAGTTACTTCTATTAACGACTCATAGAGATATTTCTTTAACGAAATTATGCTTTATTGATAAAAAAGATCTGAACTCGATGGGAATTTAGGGGAGCAACACCAAAAATGAAGAAAAAATAAGCAATAAAAAATAAAAAAAGAAAGAAAAAGCCCCTTTTCCTTTGAGAGAACCGGGGCTATGGTAGGTAGCCATTGCCAATGTGGAGATCAAGAGAAATGAACACATTTAGGCTAACCTGAGTGTATGATTACTTTCAATCAGCAAGCAGGTGTATCTGAGAGAACTTACTAATCACCAATAATCACACTTTGCCAAGGTATCTTCATTACATACTCACGTCTGAGCTTATCAATGAAGAACCAGGGGACTACTGCAATAATGAAATTGCAGAGTTTGGCAACTGTTTTGCTTGAGCTAGAATGGAGGTACCAGCCTGTTGCAATATTTGTGCTTTGGTTAATTGCGTTGTCTCTTTCGCAAAGTCGGTATCTTTAATGCGACTCTTTGATGCTTCAACGTTTTCTTGGATATTAGCCAAGTTGTTAATACTGTGATTCAAGCGATTTTGCTTCGCTCCGAGATCGGCACGCTGTGAGTCAACGTATTTTAATGCTGAATCAATCACCCCGACGGCATTCTGTGAACCACCAACTGTTGTGATATTAATATCTTGCACCGTTGTTTTTTTACCAGGGCCGCCTTCTAACCCCAATTCGGTAGCCAACCCGCCCGAAATAGTCAGGTTACCTTCAATATTCGGTTCAGCGACAAAAATTTGCAGTTTTCCGTCTTCATCGACAGAAGCGGTAAGCTGATCAGTCTGACCATTAATGTAAGTGGCCACTTCTTCAATATCATCACCAGTTTTGACTAAAATATCGATGGCAACAGGTTCGCCAGCTTTATCAGTGAACTCAAACTTAAGATCATTAGCCGTTGATGGAACAGCCCAGTCTTTATTTTTACCTTCCGTGCTAATAAAAGACTGTCCACCCATCCGAAAATCATCAGCACGAATGCTGGTCAAACCCATAATAATCGCTTCACCAGAGCTTGAACCAATCTGGAAGGATGCTTCACCAAACGATCCATTCAACAGTCGACGACCACCAAATGAGGTTGTTTCCGCAATCCGGTTCAGCTCATCTTGCAGAGCTGATGCTTCTTCATTTAGCGCTTGGCGCTCAGATAAAGAGTTAGTTCCATTGGCAGATTGCAGAGCCAAGTCACGCATACGCTGTAAGATACTGGTTGACTCATTCATTGCCCCTTCAGCGGTTTGAGCAATAGAAATACCATCATTAGCATTACGCATTGCTACATCAAGACCGCGCGATTGCGCCGTTAAACGGTTTGAAATTTGTAAACCAGCGGCATCATCTTTGGCACTATTAATCCGATTACCAGAGGACAAACGCTCCATCGAGGTATTTAAATCGTTACTTGATTTATTCAAGTAACGTTGGGCGGTCATTGCCGATACGTTGGTATTTACGTTAATGGTCATACTTTGCTCTCCTATCGAGTTCGCAAGCCTTTGCGAAGCGGTCAGCTTTACTCTCTTGGAAGCACTGACCGTAAATCACTTGCCAAACATGCCTCTGGCATATTTAAAAACGGGTTGTATCAACTCTGATTTAAGTAATTCAATTTATATGCCAACTTTTCACCCACTAGGAATAATTAATTAACATATTGTTTTTAATGACCTTTTAAAACATTCTTTTTTTATAAAAGTCGCCCAAAAAGAATCACTGCAAAATTTACCGCCCATCTTGCCGCTCTTTTGCCGCTTTTGCTCAATCGAGCCTTTTCTTTCCATCGCTCTGTCCACTCCCCTAAACCATATAAACCGGTTAGTGACACTCCTGTTCTTTGGCACATATGGCATAGCACATATGGCAACACAAACCGTTACAAGTAGTTAAGTTACAAGTAGTTAAATAGCGTTAAATCTTTTGTTTTACCAAAAGCCAACTGTGAGGCCTGTAATGCCCGTGAATTTTCGTTAAATTCAATCACAGCCTGAGAATAATCTAAGTCTTCAAACTGACTTTTCGACCTCGCTAAGCTGATTTTAAAGTCTTCATGCTGGTCTTCTTGAATATCTAACGTACTGAGGCGAGCCCCCACTTCCGTTCTTGCTTTATTTAGATGAATGAAAGCGCTATGGAACTCTTCGGTGACTTGATGCAATTTTGCGGTATTAGACGCATCAGAAACGGAACCTTCTGATAAATCTATTGCCTGCTTAAACGTATCGAAAATACTAAATGTTTTACGCGGAGTGAGTGAAATAGCATCACCTGCCGTGATCTCTCCTTTAAAATGAATCGTCACACCTTGGTACTGGATACCCTCACGAGGATTCAGATCATCGACTGCAACGACTTCACCATTGCGCTCAAGTTGATAGGCAAAATTACCATTTTGTAGATCAACAAAAGTCACTTTATAACGGGCTAAATCATCAGGGTCCGTATTGGTTGCACGTTCCAGCAGTAATTCCGATCCATCACGGAGATCATAATCTGGTTCAAAATCACCAAATGGGTTATCAATATTCATAAAAATATCACTTCCCGGTGTATTAAAGGGAATTTCTAAGCTGCTGGATATTTTCATCTTCCGTTGATAATCATCACCGAAGTAACTGACATTGCCTGAATTATCACGGAAAAAAGGCTGATTTTTAGGCTTCGTCCCAGCAAAAATATAATTACCAGATTCATCTTGCACATTGGCTAAGTTGAAAAAGTTATTAGAAATTTCTTCAATTTCACGTGCTTTGGCCGCTCGGTCTTCAGGAGATAGCGAGCCATTGATCATTTCCATCACCATCCGCTTGGTTTTATCCGCGAAATCTTCTGTATTGGAGATAATGACTTCTTGGTGCTCTAATCGGTTACGTACTAACACAATGGCATCAAGGTATTGACGTAACTGCTCTTCTTGCTGAGTGACATTTTGAATGTAATGGGTTGCTAATGGATTATCGCCCGCAGAGAGTAACTTTTTACCCGAAGCGAGCTGTGCTTGATTGTGGTGTACTTTATTTTCTTGCCGACGAAGATCATTTTGTACGGATTGATAATTATGGAAGCTAGAAATACGATTGAGCATTTATCATCCCCCTTACCTTAGCTGTAAAATGGTATTGAAGGTGTCATTCGCAGCTTGCATGATGCGAGATGAAGCCATGTAAGCATGTTGAAATTTCATCATGTTCGCGGCTTCTTCATCCAAATTAACCCCCGATACTGAGGCAATTCTTGACTGTGCAGAATCTTTTTCTAGACGAGCGACATCGGTAAGACGTGAAGCGGTCGACAGTTGCAAACCAAAATCAGTATTTAAATTATGGTAAAGGCTAATAATGGTCGACTCATGATCGTTCATTTTCTTACTGGTTTGCAGATATAGCATGTTACGCAAGTTACCGTTATCCCCTTCTGCGGGGTTAAGGTTAGCCGTAAATTTATCATTGACGACGGCACCTCTGGTTAAGCTAAACTCTGTCGCTTGCCCACCTGGAGTTTGAGCTGGAATCACCACATTTAATGCCGCTTCACCAGGAGCAAATTGATAAGGTTGCGTTGCCAATAACTGTCCATTTTTATCAACGATACGGATTTCCATCTCATTACTTGTCTCGTCTGAACTTGGCAGAACATAAGCTTCAAACTCTTTGACATCGCCAACTTGCGCAATGGTAAATTTAGCGCTGCCCTGCGCAAAAGAGGTTGAAGCTTGATAACTCTGTGCGGCAATTTTTGTCGCGTCATTGGTTGCCATTTTGATGTCCGCGGCTCCATCACGAGTTGGGCGAATAATAACGCGTTCACCGATATCTGGTGGGGTATTGATCTGTATCTTTAAACCATTCAGTGAAAGGTAGCCCTGATTCAGCGTTAATGGTTTTTGCTGACCATCCGGTAAGGTGGCAATATAGCTACTGCCATTATATGACAGCGAAAACTCGCCACCTTTTAACTGGCTAAGATCATCGATATACACAGCAATGTCAGCGCTTGAGTTACTCGCCGTCACCACGCGTGATCGGGCGATAAACGCTGAATTCATATCACTAAAAATATTTTCTCCTACATTACCACGTAAATCCAAACCTTGGTTTTGTAGTTGGTTGATTTCATGGGCAAAGGAAATGGCAAGTCGACCAATTTCATCCATTAAATAGGGGATGTGCTCATCTCTCATCTCAAACTGAGCCGCCAATTTTCCCCCAATCTCTTTTTCTGAAATCGGTTTAAGGGTATTCCCTTCGACAATCGCTAACCGGCGCTGTTTTACATCAGGGTAACCATCGATCATTTTTAGTTGGCTGGCTTCGGTTCCTGATACCAGCGTATGACCACTGCCGATATGAATATTGAATCCTTCAGCATTTTTACGCGGCGTCACCGTCACTTTGGTGTATTGCGATAATTCTGATACCAATTTCTCATGCTGATCCATTAAGTCGTTATGCGGTCCCGGTGTTTTCATCATCAACCGTTGCACATCACGAATTTCTAGTGCCAGTTGGTTAATACGCTCAATACCTACATCTAACCCTTTATTAGTAATATCAAACTGACGACGTACCGTTTCATGAAAATCATTTAAATTTTGAGTAATTAATCCTGCTTTTTCTAAAACCACTTTACGAACCCCGACATCATTAGGGCTATCCGCGAGTGACTTTACAGCATCAAACCATTCATTTAAATTTTCTGGAATTTTTTTCGATGCCACCGAAGAAAGCAGTTTGGACAACATATCCAAATTTTCTTCGGTATCTTGCTTGAAGGAATAGTCAGTAGTGGCAAGGTTTAACTCTTTAACGGCAAATTGGTCCCAAGAGCGGCGAACATTTTCCACATGAACACCCATACCATACGTTTCACCACCGTATTGACGCGGTGGATTGGTACCTTGAATCACAGACTGCCGACTGTATCCCTCGGTATTTGCATTAGCAATGTTATGACCTGTGGTGTTGAGTTGTCTCTGAGCCGTTAATACGCTTTGCGCACCCAGATTCAGAAGATCAGACGCCATATTGCCCCCAAAAAAAACCGTAAATGCCAGTTCTGACTAGCTAACTACTAAATATCTAGCAATATTCAAGCCAAGAAAAAAAGCATCTAACTTCAAGAAAATAAAGGATAAAAATAATTGAGGGTTGGATGCTCACTTAAAATAAGCAAAACATCCTAGGCTGTTAGATAGAATTCATTTGATCGATTTGAGCTTTAACTCGTAACACTTTATCCGCATAGTGAGGATCTGTCGCATAACCCGCTTGATGAATGCCTCGGATAAAGGTTTCATTATTTCCACCATGCTCTAATGCTGTCTGATAGCGAGGATTACTGGCCAGAAAATGAGCATAGTCATCGAAACTCTCTTGGAATGTTGGGTAAGCACGAAACATTGCTTTTTCCATTACTGGTATTTGCTCATGATATTCCAGCGTTTGAGTGGCAACTCGCTCCCCCTGCCAACTTCGATCCGCTTTGATATTAAATAAATTATTACTGCTGCCTCGTGCATTAGAAACCAGTTTTTGCCCCCAACCAGTCTCTAAAGCTGCTTGTGCTAGTAGTAAGGAGGCATCAACACCGAGTGTTTTAGCCACTTTATCCGCATAAGGTTTTAACGATGAGACAAATGATTGAGGACTATCAAATGCATGCACACGATGATCCAACGTCGTTGTCGTCTCAACATGACTTGGACGGTTTTTCTCAGCTTCTCGCGCAGCTTTTACCCGTTGCATCGCGTCTGGAAAACGGTCATCCCCCTCAACATGTTTACCACCATCTGAAACAGAAAGCTGAGCAACGATCATATCGGCTAAACCAAGCGATCCTGATGCACTGAGCTCACTGATCATCTGCTCATCTTGCATTTGTCGATAAAAATCTTCATTTTGGCTACTAAAAAGTTCTGATTTAAAGGATGAATTCGCATCACGCATCGACTTTAACATCATCGAAGTAAAGATCGATTCAAATTGCCTTGCGGCTGCTGTTAATGCCTCTTTTTCTGCGCCGTCATCACCACTTACCGCTTTCTGGCGAAGTTTATCTAAGCTAGCAATATCATGAATAAAGCCAATATCATTCGCGTTATTAATCATCCTGAACCTCTTAGATAATGATCAGTTGACCTTGAATGGCCCCAGCATTTTTCAAGGCTTGTAAAATAGCCATCAGATCAGAAGGAGCCGCTCCAACTTCATTCACCGCACGAACCAGTTCATCTAAGGTAACGCCTGGCTCTAATTTAAACATTTTTCCTTGTTTCTCAGTAACTTCCATTTCAGTATCCGGAATAACTGCAGTATCTCCCCCCGCTAAAGGATTTGGCTGAGAAACATTCCAGTTTTCTTTGATAGCAACCGTCATGCCACCATGAGTGACCGCGGCAGGCTTTAAACGTACATGCTGTCCAACCACTATGGTTCCGGTTCGAGAATTGACAATGATCTTGGCAGCCATATCCGCGGGATCAAATTCGAGATTTTCAATCGCCGATAAAAATGCAACTCTCTGGCTCACATCTCTTGGCGCTCGAACTCGCACCGAGGTCGCATCAATGGCTGAGGCCATTTCTGGCCCTAAAAATTGGTTAACCGCATCAGCCATACGCTGTGCTGTTGTAAAATCAGATTGGAATAGATTAAAGGTAATAAAATCACCACGCCCAAATGGGGACGGAATTTCTCTTTCTACCATGGCCCCACTAGAGATAATCCCCACAGTGGGGTTGTTACCAACTAAGCTTGACCCATCGGCTCCAGTTGCACTAAAGCCACTCACCACTAAATTACCTTGTGCAACCGCATAAACCTGACCATCTAAGCCTTTAAGAAAGGTTTGTGTTAATGTCCCGCCACGTAAACTCTTAGCAGACCCAATAGAAGACACGGTGACGTCAATCGTCTGCCCTTGTTTGGAAAATGGAGGTAATTCAGCACTAACAATCACAGCGGCAACGTTTTTCGTTTTCGGTTTTGTTCCCTGCGGCAACTGAATGCCGAAATTTTGTAGCATCGCATTGAAGCTTTGATCGGTAAAGGGGGTTGACTCTCCTGTGCCTGGTAAACCGGTCACAAGGCCATATCCCACCAGTTGGTTACTACGGACACCCGCAACCTGAGCCACATCCTTAATACGAACAGCATGAGCGTTAGTGGCGACCAGCATCATTAATAACACAGTAAATTTTTTCATGGTGAGTCACCTTGCTCTTTATGAGATACCACGCTTGAGTTAGCGGTTGATCCTCGTTTACACAGTCAAAATATCGACTGAGCTATAACCCTTACAAAGAGACATTAAAAAATCGTGCCAAGAAACCAGGTTCTTGCATATCTTGATTGGTTCCTGTACCAGAATACTGGATACGGGCATTAGAAATTCGGTTAGATGCAATGGTGTTTTCTGCATCAATATCATCGGGGCGAATCGTCCCACTAAGACGAATGTATTCATCTCCGGTATTTAACATCAACCATTTTTCACCACGGATCACTAAGTTACCATTGGTCAGTACATCAATCACTTCAACTGTAATAGAACCTTTAATGCTGTTACTTTGATTCGCTTCGGCGCTACCAGAAAATTTATTATTGTTCTTTAAGGCATAGGAGAAGTTATAGTCGCCAATATTTAGCTCTTGACCGCCAACATTTAATGGATCCATCGTTGCATCGTTATTTTTGGATAAATCCGCATCAGCACTTTTTTCCGCTTTGGTATTCTCATTCAAGTTGACCGTAATGATGTCACCAATACCACGCGGTTTAGTATCATCATAAAGACTGTTCGCTCGAGCCAAATTAAATAACGAACCCGTTTCCGCTGCATAATGCTCGGGCTTAGCTTTAGGGTAAATCGGTGCCCAAGCCGGATCGCCAGCGACCGGGTCAGCACGATTACGCAGCGTATCCATAAGCCCTGAGCTTGTTTCTGAAGCTTTATCTCCTTCAACCGCATCAACCACAGTTGTCCCTTGGATAACATCCGCAGTCTCAACGGGTGGCTGTAATAAGCTACATCCAGAAAGAAAAGCAATAAAGAGTAAACTCAATAGATGTTTCATAAAGATAGTCTCTTAGTTAGTCATTACAGCTGTTGGTTAACAAAACTCATCATTTTATCCACGGCAGAAATCACTTTGGAATTCATTTCATACACACGCTGAGCTTCAATCATATTGACCAGTTCTTCGGTCACATTGACGTTGGAGCTTTCTAGCATTGATTGACGAATGTTACCAAGCCCATCCAACCCAGGGACTCCCTCTTGAGGATCGCCACTGGCTCCAGTGGGTAAATACAAGTTTTGTCCAACGGGCTCTAAGCCACCAGGGTTAATAAAATCGACGGTAGTGATTTGCCCCAAGACTTGGTTTTCTTGCTGACCGCGTAAACGAACCGAAACTTCACCATCATTACCGACGGTAATGGAAATGGCATCTTCAGGAATGACAATCTCTGGCTGAAGGGCGTATCCTGACCCTGAGGTTACAATAACGCCTTCTGCATTTAGCGTGAATTGTCCATTACGGCTATAACCAATATTTCCATCCGGCATCAAGATTTGAAAAAAGCCATCACCTTCAATCATCATGTCTAAACTATTATTGGTGGTTTGTGCATTGCCATTGGTATGAACTTTTTGCGTTGCCACCACTTTTGAGCCAGCCCCTAACATCAGACCACTAGGTAACTCCGTGTTTTGTGATGATTGACCACCCGGTTGATTAATATTTTGGTAGAACAAATCTTCAAAAACAGCACGACTTTTTTTGAATCCGACAGTGGAAGCGTTCGCTAAGTTGTTCGAAATAGTAGCAATATTCGTTTGCTGTGCATCAAGACCCGTTTTACTTACCCATAATGCAGGTTGCATATTAAATTCCTCTTACTTAGCTCATACGAAGCAAAGAGTCCGATGATTTATCCATCTCTTCTGCAGTGCTCATCATTTTGACTTGCATTTCAAACTGACGCTGTAAATCAATTAAGCTGGTCATTTCACCAACCGCATTGACGTTACTGCCTTCAAGAGCACCGGTGAGAATTTTTACATTCGCATCAGCTTCATATTCGGCTGTCGGTTCTTTAGACCGAAATAACCCATTAATATCTTTAAAAAGTGATTGATTATTCGGGCGAACCAACTTAATGCGATCAACAATTTCCATCGCATCCGCGGGAGCCCCTTGCGGACGAACAGATATCGTGCCATCGTTACCAATCTCAACTTTATTCAGAGGAATCGGCAGCGTAATCGGAGCCCCGGTTTCACCGAGCACTAGATGATCATTACCATTCAGCAATAAACCATTTTCATCAATCCGTAGATTACCATTGCGGGTTAACCCTTCTTTACCTGTTTTATCTAAAACAGATAACCAACCATCACCTTGAATGGTGATATCCAAATCTCGACCGGTGGTGATGACACTGCCTTGATCAAAGCGATTTCCAGGCCGCTCAGTCATACTGAATACTCGGCTAGGAAGCCCATCGCCATACGCTTGCATTGAACGAGCCTGCTCTAGATCTGCACGAAACCCTGTCGTACTGACGTTGGCAAGGTTGTTCGCTCTTAGCTGCATCGCCTGCATATTTTGTTTGGCGCCACTCATGGCAAGAAACAGAGCACGATCCATTCGGGGTTCTCCACTATCATCAATAATAACTAAATAAGCAATTAACGTACCAAAACATAAAACAATTCTAGATCAATAAGTTAGAGTTTTAATATGCAGATGAAGTGGCAACCCGGCAATACAGCGGTAAAGAATGAATGAGAATGGAAATAAAAAACAAAAGCTCGAACCAGTATCAAACCAATTCGAGCTGTGCCCTCTATTTGCTCAATGGCTAAAATTGAGCAAATAATTAGCGAATTTGTAAAATATTTTGTTGCAATTGGCTATGTACTTCAAGCGAACGAGAGTTTGCTTGGAAATTACGTTGGGCAGAAATTAAGTCGACCAGTTCTTGAGTCATGTCGATATTGGATTGCTCCAATACTCCATTACTAATGGTACCAAAAGAGCCTTTACTCGACTCGCCCCAAATTTTAACGCCAGACTGTTGCGTAGCATCCCATTGGGTGCCACCTTTTTTATCCAACCCTTGCTCATTGGCAACTCGTACCATGCCGACTCTCCCCAAAGTGACATTTTGTCCGTTGGAATAGGTGGCTAATACACTACCATATTCATCAAAATCAATTTTGGTTAAAAAGCCAGTCGTCGCACCGTCTTGATCAAACTTGGTGAGTTCAAAAGGAGCGGCAAATTGCGTCGCACCATTTAAATCAAATCCCAGTGTTTGACTCCCATCAGCACCATTTAGATCAATCGGATTCTCACCATCCCCAAGTGGGTTAGAGACAATCGGATTACCGCTGTTTAAGCTGGCGAGTGTACCATCATTATTAAATCGTAACGTATGTCCAACATGGCCTGAAGGTGATGTGGCATCACCATTGGCAATATTAATCGGTTTCTCACCCGTTTTATCGGTAACCGTGTAGTAAGTATTCCACTTATTATTTTCGTTTTGATCTTTCAAATAGTAGGTGGTGAGCTTATAGGGCTGCCCCATTGAGTCATAAATGGTCGAAGAGGTTGTTCGGTTATAAGTATCGGGATCATTAAAATCGAACAAGGCGGGATCTTTTAAGTCACCATTAGCAGGTAAATTTGCTGAAAGCTCAACATTGCCTGTTTGTTTAGGTTTACCAAATTGTGCTGGGATATTAATCGGTTTAGGCTCGTAGGAAAGAACTTCTCCATTATCTGGATTCACTTCATAACCTAATAAATATTGATCATTTGAGGTCACCATATAGTTATTTTTATCTAGGTGGAAAGCCCCGTTACGCGTTAATTCATTTTGCTGAGGAATCAAACGATCTTTAGCGACCGCAAAAAAACCGGTTCCAGCAATACGTAAATCCATCGGATTATTAGTATTAATACTTGAACCTTCATGAAACTGCTGCGCAACTTTATTCGCTTGAACACCTTGCCCAGGCGTTGTTTTCGAGTTGGTAAATAGTGATGTTGAGTAAACATCACCAAACTCAGCCCTTGACTCTTTAAAGCCATAAGTGTTGGCGTTCGCAATATTATTACTGGTGGTATTAAGATCTAACTGAGCGGAAGATAAACCACTAAGAGATATATATGACATGACTAATTCTCCTATCTAGCTAGCATGGTTATGCTTTGCCAACTTCGAGTACTTCAGCAAGTCGCACTGGTGATTGAAAACCAGCCAGATTGAGTAGTACGTTACCATCACCCTTTCCAAGCAGAACACTATTGACATTGGCGTAGGTTGATACTCCAAATTCAGCGTTCTCTCCGTCAAGTAACCCTGATGCTTTGACTTTATATTTGCCGTCCGGCAAGGGATTTCCGTTTTCATCGTTGCCGTCCCACTCAATGCGGTTATCACCGCCGAGTTTAGCTCCAGCATCAAAAGTACGAACTAATTGACCGGCTTCATTTTCAATGCGGATGAAGAGGTTTTCTACGGATTGCGGAAGCTTCACCATGGCCGCCATTGGGCCATCGGTTTTTATACCAGCAGCACCGGGGACTAATACATCGCGTCCAACCAGTGACGAGGCTTGTAAAGCTTGGTTTGAGGTCATCGATGAATTGAGATTCTCAAACTGTTCATTCATTTTTCCGATACCATCAACAGTGGCAAAAGAAGCCATTTGGGCAATCATTTGATCATTACTGACGGGCTTAAACGGATCCTGTTGTGCTAACTGTTTGGTCAGCAAAGAAAGAAAATCTTCTTGCTTAAGATCTTGTTTACCTGTGGTTTCTGTCGGCTTTTTCTGATCTTGCAGCGCTTTTAGCTGGTCGACATAGGACAATCCGCTTTGACCAATATTATTGATTCCGGCCATCTGCTACCTCCTACTCTTATTGACCCATCTGCAGCGTACGCAGCAGCATTTGTTTACTTGCATCAGCAACTTGTACATTCGTCTGGTATGAACGAGAAGCAGAAATCATATTAGCCATTTCTTCCATAACGTTAACATTGGGTTTATAAATATACCCCTCATCATTGGCTAAAGGATGAGCTGGATTAAATTCTGCAGTCAGTGGCTTGTCACTCTCCACAATACCTAACACTTTTACTGGAACATTCGGATCATTACGGTAACGGGCTTTATTTAATTCAGCGCCAAACACCGCATGCCGAGCTTTATAGGTTTCTTTCGCTGAGCTACTGATGCTGTCGGCATTGGCCAAATTACTTGAGGTCGTATTTAGACGAACAGACTCAGCACTCATGGCAGAACCAGTCACATTGAATACATTAAATAAGCCCATCTAGTTGCCTCCAGTAATTGCTTTAGTGAGGTTCTTAAACTTACTTCCTAAAAAGTCCAGCGAGGCTTGATGACGCAATTGGTTTTGCATAAATAAATTACGCTCCAAATCGACATCGACCGTATTGCCATCACCGGTATCGGGTTGAGTTGGCGTCCGGTAAAGCATTTCCCCTGTGACCGTTTTTGAGGCAGGAATATGCCGACCATCTGTTCGGCTAAGACTAATGCTTGCCCCTGAACTTGCCGCTTGCAATGCCCGTTTAAAGTCCATTCCTTTCGCTTTAAAGCCTGGAGTATTAGCTTGAGCAATGTTGGTCGCAATGACCTCAGCATTACGCTCACGCACACCAACCGTATGTTGATGTATACCGAGTGCTTTATCAAAAGAAATAGCCATGTTTGCCTCTTTAACTAAGAACTGACCGTGATTGGATTATTTAAAGCAATTAACATACCAACTTTAAAAACCTGCGTATCATGATCGGCTCTCGCCACTCACAATAAACACGCCCTATGCGTGCAGGAAGCCTTAACGCAAAATTTAGACCAAGTCATAGAAAAAGAATAGACAAAGAAAGAAAACCCGGAACAAGTCCGGGTCAATACGATATTAATTTGTTATATCCTTCCCACTTGAAGCTGCAGGGGTGTTGGCTACGTTCTTTCACCCCATGAGCATAGCCTGTCTATGCTCATGGGGATGATGAGAGCCATCCGTGGCGCTCACCAAAGGCCAACGGCTGTTCAAATTTGTTCCAGACAAATTTGTCACTCACTTGCCGCCTACCTGCAACTCCAAGTTGTTTGGATATATTCAGTATTATTTAAGTTTGTAAATGATACCTGGATTACAGCGCACCATATCAAATTTGTCGGTCAAGCCCGTCAGTGACTCTGATGCACCAAGCAATAAATAACCACCGGGGTTTAAACTACTGGCCATTTGATTCAGCACTTTAGCTTTCATATCTGGAGAGAAATAAATCAATACGTTACGGCAAAATATGATATCAAACTTACCCAATAGAGCATAACTTTCCATCAAATTTTGTGGGCGAAAATTAACCAAACGCTTAACGTTATCTTTAATCCGCATACGCCCATCTCCGACTTCCTCAAAGAAAGCACGTCGACGCTCTGGTGATAACCCTCGACCTAATGCTAAGTTATCGTAAATTCCAGCACGACACATATCTAACATACTATTAGAAATATCCGTGGCCGTAATCGATACACTCGGTAGCATGCCTGGTCTTTTTTGTTGTAGTTCAAGTACGGTCATCGCCATTGAATATGGCTCCTGACCGGAAGAACTAGCGGCTGACCATATTTTTAGTGGCCGCTTATTTTTGGCCATTTCGGGCAGTAAGCGTTCAGAGAGTACCGTAAAAGGATATGAATCACGAAACCATAAGGTTTCATTGGTTGTCATGGCATCAACGGCGGCAACACGTAGCTCTCGATTTCGCCCGGTCACGACATCACGCAGTAGATCGGAAAGAGAGCTTAACTTAAATTTGGTCACCAGTGGGCTAAGGCGACTTCTCACCAAATATTGCTTACTGTCTCCCAGTACGATACCGCACTGGGATTCTAAAAACCGACAAAAATCGCGATATTCTTGATCGCTGATAGTAATAGCAGTCATTCAGTTCTCTTTATTCTACTAATGCAGCTTTCACCGCATTGCCAAGTTCATCAGGGTTGAATTTAGCAATAAAGCTATTGGCTCCGACCCTTTCAACCATCGCTTGGTTAAATACGCCACTCAAGGATGAATGCAGGATTACGTAAAGGTTTTTTAAATCGTTATGACGGCGAATCTCTGCAGTTAATGTATAGCCGTCCATTTCAGGCATTTCAATATCAGAAATGACCAGACAAATCTGTTCATAAATACTACCTTCTTCAGCCATACTCAGTAGCTTTTCATAGGCATCTTTGCCATCTTTAGTCAAAATACATTCAAAACCAATCGACTCAATCGCTCGTTGTACCTGCTTACGAGCGACGCTTGAATCATCAGCAATCAAGATTCGACGGACTATCTGTTTTTCTTGCTCAGCTTGCGCGATCTCTTCGCCAATGCTCGAATTCATCGTTTCATTTACTGGCGCGATTTCTGCTAGAATTTTCTCTACATCAAGTATTTCAACCAATTCATTATCGATATTGGTCACCGCTGTGAGATAGTTGCCCTTTCCAGCTGCATCAGGTGGTGGTAGTACTGACTCCCAGTGCATATTAACAATACGCTCAACAGAGCTGACTAGAAAAGCTTGGATGGTGCGGTTAAATTCCGCAATGACAACAAAACTTTTATCGACATCAACCGTTGGACGGCCACCAACCGCGAGGCTCATATCAATCACTGAAACAGTTTGACCACGAATATGGGCAACACCTTTCACTAAACGGTGCAAGTTAGGCATGGCAGTAAGCTTAGGGCATTGAAGAACCTCTTTAACCTTAAAGACGTTAATACCATAACGTTGACGCCCGTTAAGACGGAAAGTCAATAGTTCCATTCGGTTTTGACCGACAAGTTGCGTACGTTGATTCACAGAATCAAGAATACCCGTCATAAGCTCATCTCCATCTCAAACTTTTTATAAGGAAAAGTGATAGTCTAAATCAGGCCACAAAGAAACCAGAGAAACGAACTATGTTTTCGAAAACCCGTTTATATTTACTTATCACTGTTAAGTGTAGAGCTTTCTACCACTTTTTTTATAACTCTATCGGCTTTTTATTATTTTTCTTTAGCCTTTGTGCGTTTTCCGCCACTTTAGAACAGATAGAACAGATTCAGAAAGCGGCTCAAGATCATGTTCTCAACACGGTAGATAAGCCGATAGGTGGAGAACTGGTTGTTAATGCGGCCAACATTGATGAACGTATTTTTGCGACAGATTGCCCAGAGAAATTAGACACTTCTTCATCGTCTTATAATGGCTCTACTAGTAATATTACTGTTCTTGTCGAATGTCCAGCCGACGGCTGGCGAGTGTATGTACCAGTAAGATTAACCATAACGGTTCCAATGGTAACAGCTCTCAACGCCCTTTCTCGTGGGCAAATGATAACAGAACATGATGTTACTATGAGTATGGTAGATCTGCTACGCTTTAGACGGCAAGGATTTTCCTCACAAGATATGGTTATTGGAGCAAAAACAAAAAAAAATCTCCAACTTGGAGATGTAATTAACCACAATGACATATGTGTAGTGTGTCGAAATGAAAACGTGCTGATCAGAGCAGTAAGTAATGAGATGAACATCACAACAAAAGGCACTGCTCTCTCTGATGGAAATTTAGGCGATCAGATAAAAGTGAAAAATGATCGCTCAAACCGTATAATAGATGCTCAAGTCAGTGGCATGGGTGAAGTCACGGTTCGATTTTAATTTATCGCTCGTGAGTGATTTATTTACCCTATGCTGAAATAAAATACTAAAGTTTTACTTTACTTCGTCGATATTGACGGTACCAGTTGATTATTTTAAAGGCTCTTTTATGGCAGGTATTGATAACATACGTTCAGGTCAATCGTTAACGACAACCAGTCGTGCACCTGCTCGTTCAGATACAAACTCAAGCTCTTCAAGCTCGACAAACACAACTAGCAAAACAAGTGTTGCACCACAACAAGATGCGGTTTCATTAAGCACACAAAGTAAAGCCATGGGTGAAATGCACAACGAAATGGCTGCTACTCCAAGTTTTGATAGTGCAAAAGTTGCCGCCATTAAAGAAGCCATTGCAAATGGCTCATACGTTGTTGACCCAGAAAAACTGGCTGACAATATGATTAAATTTGAACAAGAGCTAGGCGGCTTTAAATAAACGCAAATGTATGAACAAGGTGATTGACTAATGGCAACGTTAAAAGATTTAGTCGAATTCCAATTAAAAAATGCCGAACAACTCTCTGCATTATTGGATCAAGAAAAAATAGCAATTACCAGTCGAGTTTCTTCAGATATTGAAGCGGTTGCTAAGCAAAAGATCACCTTAGTAAATCAATTAAAGCAAACCGATCAGCGGATTTCTCGTCATCCGGATGTGAAAAGCCTGACTGAGGATGACGATTTACATGGCGTGATGAATCACATTCGTTCCATCATTCACGACTGCCAGCAATCAAACAATATCAACGGTGAAGCCTTAGCTAGAGCGCAGCTTAGTTTTAATAAACTCAATAACTTGATGCAGCAAAGCCATGGTAAAATTGGGATGACCTATAATGCAACTGGGCAAACACATACCATCTCAACATTAGGGACTAATCTAAAAGCGTAAAAATGGGTTCCTCCCATTTCATTTAAGCCTAAACGATGACGGTAAGACCAGCGGAAGATTAACCGCCGCCGGTGTTTTTATACGAAGAAAAAGAGAAGAGAGGGGAAAATTAAAACAGCGTTTGTTGACGCTTTTCTGGCACTTGTTGTACTTCACCATAACTACGTAATCGATCCATTTTACGAATATCCAATCGTAACTCCGTGACATAACTATCGCCGACTTTATAACTCCGTACCACTTCCGCCCCTCGAATCACACCATCAACGGCCCCCGAAGTCAGCTCAGTACCAAGACGCTGATCCTGTAGATCGGCTCTGCCAGAGATTCGCATACCATAAATTTGTTCCGCTAATTCACGGTACGCATCGATTTTAGAAGCCCTCATCGCTCTCACTTGTTTTTCTTCATCATCACGGCCTCGTTGTTCACTAATACTGGCGTAACCAACGGCAGTTAACCAATCATCGCTACGCATTGATTGCAGAGGCTGGCAACCAGACATTAATAGTGTAAGCAAAAGAAACCATCCTGCTTTCATTATTCTCTCCTAAGCCCTAAGGTCGCAAAATAATATTGTAAGGGCGAGTCATCGTTGGATCAGAGCGAATTAAAACCCCATCTTGCGTACGAATCGTATTTAATGTGTCTAAATCTCGTCCAATACGGTCTTCAGGTAAAAAACCTTGGGCGGTCGCAACCACAATGCGTGATTGCATACCAACGACTCGGGCATTAACGAGAACTCCCCCCTCTTGACGCAACATCGTTCCGGTCAATACGTATTGAATCTCTTGCTCTTGTGCTAGGTCTTTCCAATCACGACTAAAGGCGAAATCACCTTGGTGTGTCACTTGTATTGAACCCGTCGTTTTAAAGTCCACCACTTTAAAACCGCGACGCTGGAATTGATAAATTAGCCCTTCAGATACAGAATTACCCAGCCAGTTTGTCGTATCCATATTTTGTAAATCGACAAATGAAGTCACGGCAATTGGTGTCCGAGCCGTAACACTGGTATTGGACTGAACGAGATCTTCTGTCAAACTGTCAATAAAGTAATCCAACGTATGACGAGGGCTTTCCATGAGCATAAATTGTGAACCATTGTATGGCTCTTTGCCGTTATAAATGGGGGCATAGGCACAGGCAGTTAAAAAAACTACGGGCACTAAGGTCAGCCATTTTTTCATTCTCTTCATCTCCAGATAGACTAAGGCTAACGTCCCATTTGTTCCTATTGGCAAAACTGGAACGCTCTTTGCTTTTCTTTATTAGCTTTCGCTTCAGAAACGCATACCTACATCGGTTAATATTTGTAAAGCAAATTTTGTACCTAACTGGCAAATTATCATGAAAAAAAATATATATTCTTTCGTTTCAATTGTTTTTATGTACTTTTGGGTACCAAGCAGTCAAGCGGCCTGGTATGAAGTGACCGGCACCGCTACGGTTGTTTCTTCAGAAGAGACGGCAAGATTGCATGCTCTCGAAGATGCCATCTATAAAGCGGTCAACTTTGCTGGAGCTGATATTGGTAGCATTAGTGCATTAATGCCGCTATTGGAGACTGATCGTCAAGAATATTTATTTAATAACCATGAAATTCGGTATATTTCGATAGAAAGTCGAAAAGTTCGTCGTAATGTGATGAAAATTGTCGCCAGAATAGATATTTATCCATCGGCAAAGGCTTGCCATACAAACCAATATAAGAAAACCGTTCTAGTCGGTAATATTGATCTTGCCTCTCCACAACAAGCCGTTATGGGACAAATTTATCAGTTAGGTGACGATTTTGCCGATGTCCTTGATAGACAAATCTCGCAAGAAGCCCACAGTTTTATCTCGGTGGGAACCACAGATTATGACATTGACCCTCGTAATCCAACTCGAATAAAAATGATTGCACAAGATCTTGGCGCTCACTATATCATCGGGGGATCAATTACCGATCTAACCACCACCATTGAGCAAAAGTTATTGCGCGATGATGTCATCAACCGACAATTTGCTTTAGAACTACGAGTCTTTGATGGTAAGACGGGACACGAGATCACGAAAAAAAATTATCGCGAGGTTTCTAGCTGGCCATTTGCCAAAACCAGTAATACCGATACACGTAGTGCGCGCTTTTGGGCTTCGACCTACGGACAGATGCTACTAAGAGTGAGCCGTAATATCATGCTCGATCTAGAAGCCAATCTTTCTTGTAAAATAACTCTACCAGAGGTTGTTGCAAAATATGGCAATACCATCAGTATGGATTTAGGTCGAATTCATGGCGTACAAGAAGGTGATAAATTACAACTTTGGCATACGGGAGCTTTTATTGATCAAAATGGGCTTCCACGTAATAAAGTGACCCAAAGTGATATTACTTTAACCGTTACCCGAGTTTACGAAAAAGACGCTGAATTAACGGTCGATCAACCAGAACTGGCTTCTAGTATCCAAATTGGCGATGTAATGCACAAACAGTTATAAACACAACCAGAAAGCATGATCTCACCGGAATAATTGAGTAAGATACAACTCTTCGCTCCCGTGGCACAGCAGGATAGCGCGGCCCCCTCCTAAGGGGCAGGTCACAGGTTCGAATCCTGTCGGGAGCGCCATACTTACCAAATGGGTTAACCTATAACTGCGTTAACCCATTTTCGCACAATTCTGACACACTTCTGATGTACTATACTCTTATTGTTTTAGACTAATGTCTCTGTACCGATTACTATTGCCACTCAGTTATTAACAAAACACTCTATAGCGATAGGTATGAAAAAAAGTAACCTAGAAACGAATACTGGCCATCGCTTTATCTCAAAAGCGAAAACTGCTTACAAAATTCATATTCATACGCCCGATGATGCCGTTTTGCATCGGTCAGTCGGTTATATTCGTATCGGAGAAAAAAAAGGGTTAAAAAAAGCGATTAAGCTACGTAATGAGCTAGGTCGTGAAATGTGGGGAAAATTTTGGCGGCAAATTCTTAAAGATCCTTATTTAATGACTCGGCTTCCTCATAGCTTGGAACCAAAGATTATTTATAAGCCTCGCCCGACCAAAGAAAACCCTGATTATCGTGACGCTTGTTATATTGCCGCCTGGCGTAGTTACGATAACGCTGGGAACTGTGCATTTAAAAGCGTCGTTTGCTCCATTAAAAGGCACGGAAAACTAGCGGCCTATACAAAAACCAAAAAAGCATTACTAGATGCCCATAAAGACTATCTCGATATTCTTATCTATATGGGACGTTTAAATAGCATTGATTTAAAATAGACAAGCAATGCTACTGGTTACCAATAAAATAAAAAAGCTCACTAAAGTGGGCTTTTTTATTTCGAGAAAACCGTAGCCATCGCTACGGTTTCAATGAGGAAAAGCGAAATTATGCGTTCGCTTCGCGCTCAGTAATAAAAGCCAATGCCATTTGAATACGTTTCACTACACGCTCTTTACCGATCAAATGCATGACAGCATCAACCGAAGGTGATTGACCACCACCAGTCACCGCGACTCGCAGCGGCATCCCAATTTTGCCCATACCAATCTCTAACTCTTCACAAACCTCAGCAATCACTTGATGGAGCTTTTCAACACTCCACTCCGTTAGCGCTTCAATTTTGCTTAAAGCTAGCGCAAGCGGCTCTTTAGCAACGCCACGTAAATGTTTTTTCGCAGCATTAGCCTCAAATTCATTAAAGTCTTGATAGAAATAACGAGATTGTTCGGCAAGTTCAACTAAGGTATGGCAACGCTCGCCAACCAAACGAACGATGTCGGCTAAGGCTGGGCCTTGGTTTTTATCAATGCCTTGCTGAGTAAAGTGCCACTCAAGGTGCTTTGCCACATACTCAGGATCAGACGTTTTGATGTAGTGGTTATTTAGCCATAACAATTTATCGGTATTAAAGGCAGATGCGGATTTAGATATCGCATTTAAACTAAAAAGGTTGATCATCTCTTCGCGAGTAAAGATTTCTTGATCGCCATGCCCCCAACCTAAGCGCACAAGATAGTTGATTAAAGCTTCAGGGAGATAGCCTTCATCACGATACTGCATCACAGAAACCGCACCATGACGTTTAGACAATTTAGCCCCATCATCGCCTAAGATCATCGCACAATGGGCGAAAGTAGGAACCGTCGCCCCCATTGCTTTATAGATATTAATCTGACGAGGAGTATTATTGATATGATCTTCACCGCGAATCACGTGAGTAATGCCCATATCGACATCATCGACTACAACACAAAAGTTATAGGTTGGTGAACCGTCTGTCCGGCGAATGATTAAGTCATCGAGTTGATCATTACGAATTTCAATCCGGCCTCGTATTTGATCATCAAACACCACGCTACCATTTTTCGGGTTACGGAAACGAATCACGCAAGGATCGCCCTCTTTAGCCGCAGCATTCACAGCTTGAATTTTAGGGTGATTTGCATCATAGCGAGGCATTTCTTTATTCGCTTCTTGCTCTGCGCGAATTTCATCCAGCAGCTCTTTTGAGGCATAACATTTGTAGGCTTTGTCTTCTGCTAACAATTGGTCAACCACTTCGTTATAACGATCAAAGCGTTTGGTTTGGTAATAAGGCCCCTCATCCCACTCTAGACCAAGCCACGTCATTCCCTCAAGAATGGCATCAACCGCAGCCTGAGTTGAACGTTCTAAATCGGTATCTTCAATGCGTAGCACAAATTCACCACCTTGGCTTTTCGCATATAACCAAGAATAAAGAGCTGTACGCGCCCCGCCTACGTGTAGATAACCTGTTGGGCTAGGAGCAAAACGAGTTTTAACCGTCATTATTTATTACCTTTTTCTGAAACTTCAGCCGAATAGTTGGCATGAGCGAAATTTTGTGCGCCATTCTATCACTCCCATTGCATAGACCCAAGAAACTTCCAGAAACTCGCTTGACCTTACCGCTAGGTTAAGGTTTATCCTTACCTCAATATTTCGGAGGAATGACCATGAACCACTATGCTTTACCGTTATCTGGGCTGAATTGCATGGGATGTGCCCGTAAGCTTGAGCGTCAACTAGAGAGTGACTTTACGGTTCAAATCCATTCGCTATCGCCCACATTTATTGAATTGGATACAGAAGTTTCACTTGATAATGTCGTGGATAGCATTGAATCGTTAGGCTATCAAACCGCCCAACCTACACACTTTTACTTAGCTGGTCTTAACTGTGGTAAGTGCGTCAAGAAACTCACCACAGCGCTGAGCCAAGAGCCACGGATTGCTCGGTTGGATGTCACAAAGACCACGCTCAGCTTAGTCACGACACTCTCTAACGCAGAGGTTATCGACAAGGTGCAGCACGTTGGCTATCAGGCAAGCTTGCAATCCAAGGATAAGGGTACAGTGGAAGCCGAACTCAACTCGGCACAACAGGTATCACCACTCACCACATCGCATATTGAAGCTCAACCAGACATCAGTAAGGTCAGCGACCATTTACTGATTCAGGGGATGACTTGTGCCAGTTGTGTCGCTTCGGTGGAAAAGGCATTAATGTCTGTCTCCGGTGTCCAAAAAGCTCAAGTCAATTTAGCCGAGCAAAGCGCACTCGTCATCAGTGAGCACCCGCTTACCGAACAACTGTTAGCCGCAGTGAAACAAGCGGGTTATCAGGCTGAAGCTCTTGACGATCCCAATCAGCAACAAGCGAAACAGCAATTACAATTAGCCGCTTCGCAACGTGAGCATAAACGCAGCGCTATTCTGGGTTTACTGCTGGGTGCTCCACTGATGGCTTGGGGAGTCTTGGGTGGCAGCATGATGATTACAAGCAGCAAAGACCAAATTGGTTGGGGTATCGTTGGGCTTACCTGTCTCGCTCTGCTCGCCAGTGCCGGACGCAGCTTTTATGTCAATGCTTGGCAAGCCTTAACTCATCGCCGAGCCACCATGGATACTTTAGTCGCCTTAGGTACCGGCTCTGCTTGGTTTTACTCCATGTTAGTGGTGAGCTTTCCTCACTGGTTCCCGATGGCGGCGCGTCATGTTTACTTTGAAGCTTCTGCCATGATTATTGGGCTTATCTCTCTCGGTCACTATATTGAAGCCAAAGCAAAAGCCAGAACCACGCAATCACTGCAAGCATTAATCAATTTACAGCCACAACAAGCCACCCAAGTGACCGAAAACGGTGAGCGGATCATTGCGGTAGCAGACATCTCTCAAGGAATGACTTTACGTATCAAACCGGGAGAAAAAGCCCCAGTTGATGGTATGGTGTTAGAGGGGGACTCATACGTAGATGAAGCGATGCTGACCGGAGAGCCGCTGCCGGTTCATAAGCAAATCGGAGACTCGGTATCCGCAGGCACCATCAACCAAGACGGCAGCTTATTGATCCAAGCGACAGGTATTGGTTCACAAACCATGCTAGCTCGTATCATTCAAATGGTTCGCCAAGCACAAAGCAGTAAACCGGCCATTGCCAAATTAGCTGACCAAATTTCGGCAGTCTTTGTGCCGGTGGTGGTCGCCATTGCGCTCTTTTCTGCCGCCATGTGGTTTTGGTTCGGCCCGGACCCTAAAGCCAGTTATATGCTGGTGGTTGCCACCACTGTACTGATCATTGCTTGCCCGTGTGCGCTTGGTTTAGCCACTCCACTATCGGTGACCGTTGGCGTAGGTAAAGCCGCAGAAATGGGCATTTTGATTCGTGACGCTAACGTTTTACAATCGGCCAGTAACATTGATACGGTCGTCTTTGATAAAACCGGCACATTAACCCAAGGCAAACCGAGCGTACAAGAGTTGCTCTGCCTTGAAGGGGATGAATCCACCTTATTGAGCCTCGCCTTTGGACTAGAGCAACACTCCGAACATCCATTAGCTAAAGCAATTTGTGATTATGCCAAGCTGCAGCAAGTGAGTGCAGCCCCAATTGAGCAATTTGAAAATCAACGCGGTAAGGGGATAAAAGCCCAGTATCAAGGGGATGAGATAGTCATTGGCTCTTTACCTCACATGCACTCTCTCGCCGTTGATCTCACCATCGCGCAGCAAGCCATCGACACTTTTGCTAAACAAGCGTGGACACCGGTAGCCATTGCGCGCAATAATCGCTTAATCGGGTTGATTGCGATTGCCGATCCTATAAAAGGCAGCGCCATTAAAGCCGTTCGAGCACTCAACGAAATGGGTATTCATAGCGTTATGTTGACTGGTGACCAGCAAAGTGTTGCCGATGCGATAGCCAAACAGTTAGGCATTGCTCAAGTGATCGCTCAAGTGTTACCCGATCAAAAAGCTCAACATATTCAAGCATTGCAACAGCAAGGGCGGCATGTTGCGATGGTAGGTGACGGTATCAATGATGCGCCAGCGCTAGCACAAGCAGACATTGGAATAGCCATGGGTAGCGGCAGTGATGTCGCTATTGAAAGTGCGCAAATGACACTCTTAAACTCCTCACCACTAGCCGTGGTGAATGCCATTGAACTCTCTAAAGCCACGTTGAAAAATATGCGTCAAAACCTCTTTGGTGCCTTTATTTACAATACACTTGGCATTCCGATTGCCGCAGGGGTGCTTTATCCCACATTTGGTTTTTTACTGAGCCCCGTTGTTGCCGGAGCCGCCATGGCGCTTTCTTCTATTACTGTGGTGAGCAATGCCAATCGACTACGCTTAGTTAAAACCCGTTTTGATGATTAATTGGTGTAGGGTGATCACAAAGGTAGCTATCGAGTTGATGTTTTCCTAAGTTGTTAAGCCTTGGCTTAACATAAAAAAGCCTCTCACACGTGAGAGGCTTTTTTGATTGTGAAATGAACTCAATGTATCGAGTGATTATTCAATCATCGTAACACGACTTGCTCGTTGCCCACTGGCAGAGAGTGAACGAATCCACACTTTACCATTGACTTTAGGGGCATTCGCCGCATCAAAGTTCTGCCATTGCTCACCATCGAATGAATATTGCAACGTCACACCGGGGAACTGAACGTTCATGGCCAAATGTCCGTTCTTAATCACCGCTCCAGGAACAGGGAGGCGATAATCAATGCCTGCTTTTTCCAATTTTGCTAACTCACGTTGCCCAACCACATTGGCAAAGCGATTCCAGTCCGCCGTTAACGCTTTTTGGTTAACACGAGAGGTTTGCTGTGAGTATTCAACATCGACTCGGTAGCGATTCTCCCAACTGGCTTGGTGCCAAGCTCGCTCAGCGGCAGCCAATACGCGAGGAAAGACCATATATTCATATTGCTCATCATTGCGTACCGTTTCAGACCAAAGCTGGGCGGAGAGGCCATAGAATGGTTTCGCTTTCACTTCCCCTTTACCACTGAATCCATTGCCATCACGATCCAGTGAGGTTTCAGCATTTTGTGGTAAGTTCTCTGGTGCAAAACTAAACATCTTACGCGTATCGGTAGCACGTGTTGCCCAATAATAGCCCCGCTCTTTAGGGTCCGCTTCATAGGGCATATCCATATAAACATAGTCAGGGTTAGAAATGATTACATCATAACCTTTCTCTGCCCATTCATAAGCGGATGACGTTCCTCCCCAATACAAGACATCCCAGAAATTGACTCGCGTGCTTTGAGTGGCAAATGACTCCGGACTATCACTGTATTTCAATCCATCCTGCCAAGCTTGGAAGTGGGGAATTCCTTGTTGATTCACAAGCTTCGACACTTGTTCAGCAAAATGACTAGGTAAATGAGCAAAGTCACTCACTTCACCACTCGCGATCATTGCCTGACACTGTGGAGATTGAGCAAATGGTTTATCCTGCGCTGAAAGATCAATATTACCTTTCCAACTCACTTTATCGGTCTCATTAACATCTTGGAAACCGGCACCCAACTTAATATTTTTCGCTTCATCACCACCAAAGTGCCAAGTGGTTAACGGCATTCCCACTTGCTGGTGCATGGCAGCAATTTCACTGATCACTTTATCCACGAAGCGCGTCGATGAATCAAGGCAAGGGTTAATGAAACTTAAACGATCATAGAATTGCACTGTAGTTACATTTGAGGTGTCTTGTGGATCCAACAAACGGTACTCATTGGCTTCCGCTTCTTTCCCTGCTTGCATTAAACGCTGATAACGCGCTTCCATCGAAACAACAGCTGCACGTGCGTGAGCAGGCATATCGATTTCAGGAATCACTTCAATATGGCGCGCCTTCGCATATTGCAAAATCTCAATGTAGTCCTCTTTACTGAAATAACCCGAACCAAAATTATCGCTTGTTGGCCCAGAACCTAACTGCGGTAATAGACATTCTGTCTCGGTTAAATCAAAACAGCGTTGCCCACCAATATCCGTTAATTCAGGTAACCCTGGAATTTCGATTCTCCACCCTTCGTCATCAGTAAGGTGTAGATGCAACTTATTCATTTTATACGCAGCCATTTGATCTAATGTCGCTAAAATTGCTGATTTACTATGGAAGTTGCGAGCAACGTCAATCATGATGCCACGATAATCAAAACGAGGGGCATCTTGAATAAAGAGTTGCGGCAATGTGTCTGGCTGCTGGCTATCAATCAACCCCAAAATTGATTGTACGGCATAAAAAGCCCCTGCTTGGTCAAAGGCATGAATGACGATACCTTTATCATTAATGCGCAGTTGATAGGCTCCTGACTTAGCCAACGCTCCACTAAATGACTTTGGTGTCACAGCAATAGAAACCGGAAGTGAACCATTCACATTCAGGCCAACCATCATCGCTCGTGTTTGAATGGCAGCAAGTTGTGCCTCGTCAAAAGCCGCTTTGGGCAGTGCTAAACCCACCGAGATAGCTAAATTTCCATGACCTTTTTCCACTATCATGGGGGTCGGTAATAAGGAACTTGACACATCTTGCAAAGCGACATCAGCGTTTTTTTCAAAACGAGTCAACGCATTCGCAAAGACATTATTATCGCTAGGGGTACGTTTTAGATTATTTCCGGCTAGTCCACTTACAAAACTATCCACCTCCTCAGTATTGAGTGAAGTAATCACTTTGGGTTCTGCATTCGGTGCCGTGACAAAAGCACGAGGCATAAAGTCTGTTTCAAACAGCTGCCAATATTCACCAATCAGAGGAAGCGTAATGGTTTCTCCCTTAGCCAACCCCATAAATGATTCCGTAGGTTCCAGTTTATGCAAATCTCCTGTAATACGGGTCACTTTAAATTGATCACTGTCTACATCTAAAATCAAACGAATACTGTGGAAGTAAATGGCCCAATCTTTTGAATCAACCGCGTTACCTTGGTTTACCAAGGTCATATTCACTTTATTACAAGAAGCCCACTCAGCGCCCAATGCTTGGCATTCAAGTCCTTCATCCGCACCATGGTTGGTGAAAACGGTATAATGAATATCTAGGTTATCCGCGAGTGAATTAACTACAGATTGGTTTGATGAGTTCATCATTGAGCAACCAGCTATAGTTGCTATCACTGAAACGGCAATCACACTCTTGTTCAACATAATAAATACCTTACTTTTAGGTTGAAAATGGATGGGATGGTCATATCCCTTCTCCCTTCACATCTCACGACGACATCAGCCAATGGCTACACTTGATGACGTTCACCATAACGCGAGTTATTTCTAGGCGTAAAATTAATCAAACCATGAGGTGATCAAGTTCAAAATTTAGCATTTAAAATAAAAATAAAAACATTAATATCAAAAGGTTAACCAAAATGTCAAAATCGACATTTCTATTTTGACGAGATTAATTGGATCAAAATCACATAAATAAGGCCCATTTCAATCCTTGGTGTGAAAAAATTCATCTTTCGCCATGAATACCGCCAATCAAGTTCGAGAAGATAAACGCTAATTTGTGACAAACATCGAACATTTATCTTCGTCAAATTTGTTTAAACTCCGCTAAAGTAACGTTTTTGTCGCACATAAATACTTGAGTCTGTCAGTCACTCTCTAGAAACTTAAAAGCCTCAGTCTTTTGACTGAGGCCTAAAATAGTGGTCGGTGAAGAGCCTAATTTGAAATATCAGGCCAACCACCGACCCTATGTCAATCACTCTCTACAAACTTAAAAGCCTCAGTCTTTTGACTGAGGCCTAAAATAGTGGTCGGTGAAGAGCCTAATTTGAAATATCAGGCCAACCACCGACCCTATGTCAATCACTCTCTACAAACTTAAAAGCCTCAGTCTTTCGACTGAGGCCTAAAGTAGTGGTCGGTGAAGAGCCTAATTTGAAATATCAGGCCAACCACCGACCCTCTGTCAATCACTCTCTACAAACTTAAAAGCCTCAGTCTTTTGACTGAGGCCTAGAATAGTGGTCGGTGAAGAGGGATTCGAACCCCCGACCCTCTGGTCCCAAACCAGATGCGCTACCAAACTGCGCTATTCACCGACAAGTTTTTTTTAGAAAATCCGACAAGAGGGTCGCCCTCTGGTCCGCTATTCCTAAAACCGGAGATGCGCTACCAAACTGCGCTATTCACCGTTTACCAAGCGTATGGTACCCATTCTGTTTCGTTAAGCAAGTCCTTTTCTTCTTTTCTCTATCTTCCGTATGTAAGACAAACAAACACCAGCAAAATGTGATTAAATACACAGCAAAAGAAACACAATCACAACCTGTGGCATACAATTGATCCAGATCAGGGTTGAAAATTTAGTCATATTTTAACGTATTTTCGTCTTCAAAAACGTTGCCGATAATCTAGACATCTGACTTAAACGCTTATTGAGTCGTACAGTAAAGCGATTAGAGCCATTGGTCTAGTGCTGTTTCTCACAGCTTTTACCTCGACAATGTGATGAACGACAAATCTCCTCACTAGATCGCTTAGCACCTATAAACTGATGCTATGCACCGGAGTAGATCGCCTGTCTACTCCGTTTTTTTATTTTTTTCTTTGGTCATCTTCCTGTTTGAATCGGTATAATCATCTCATTGAATGACCCTTTTCAGGCACTATTATGTCTCATGATGATGATTTAGCCTTGTTTCAGCAAATGATGGGAGATGTAAAACCCCTCACCCATGACGTCGCTGAACTGAAAAAAGGCCATACGGTTACTGATGCGCAATTAGCAAAGCGTCAATCCGCGATCGCCCTTTCCGAACACAATCCCGATTATCTTTCGATCGATTCTGCTCCGATGCTAAAACCCGATGACGTAGTGGAATACAAAAAAGATGGGGTACAAGATGGTGTGTACAAAAAATTACGATTAGGTAAATACCCCATTCAGGCAAGGCTAGACTTACACCGTAAAACACTAAAACAAGCGCGGGACGAGGTCTGCCATTTTCTAGCCCAATGTATGAGGCTGGATATGCGAACGATCTTAATTATACATGGACGAGGAGAGCGCTCAACTCCGCCCGCAATGATCAAAAGCTTTGTCGCTCATTGGTTAACTCAAATTGATGAAGTGCAATGTGCTCATAGCGCACAACGTTTCCATGGCGGGACTGGGGCTGTCTATATCTTACTTCGAAAAAGTCGCCATCAAAAAAATGATAACCGAGAGCGCCACCAAAAACGACTTGGTTAACCGGTAATAACTGATAAAATACGACCCCTCACGTAGATAATATTATCATTTTGATTGACCACTCCGTTGCGAAACGTTAGGAGCCACCATGACACCCCATGAAAAACGCTTAAATAAATACATCAGTGAAACAGGATTTTGTTCACGCCGAGAAGCCGACAAATTAATAGAACAAGGCCGAGTCACCATTAATGGGGAAATTCCCCAGATGGGAACAAAAGTCACAGAGCAAGATACTGTCTGTATTGATGGCAATCCGGTCGGCTATAAAGAAAAACCCATCTACATTGCGTTAAATAAACCAACAGGGATTACTTGTACCACGGAACGAGATGTGCCCGGAAATATTGTTGATTTCATTGGCCACAGCAAACGTATCTTTCCTATTGGCCGTTTAGATAAACCCTCAGATGGATTAATCTTTTTAACCAATGATGGGGATATTGTGAATAAAATTCTCCGCGCAGGGAATAATCACGAAAAAGAGTATGTAGTGCGAGTCAACAAGCCGATCACCGAGCAGTTTATTCACCAGATGGCCAGCGGTGTGAATATTCTCGATACTGTGACGCTTCCTTGCAAAGTCACCCAAGAAACAAAATATGCCTTTCGCATTGTTCTCACTCAAGGCTTAAACCGGCAAATTCGTCGTATGTGTGAAGCGTTAGGGTATGAAGTATTTAAATTGCGCCGGGTGAGAATCATGAATATTACTTTAGAGGGTATTCCTAACGGACAATGGCGTTATTTAACAGAAGCTGAAGTCAATGAAATTTTAGCCATGTGTGAAGGATCAATCAGTACCGAAGAAGCATCTCGAACAGGCAGTAAAGGGCAAACTATCCCAAAAGCAACCAATGCCAAATTATTTGATAGCCGAACCACTAAGCCAGTTACACATCGAACCTTTAAAGGGCGAGATGCGCATGAACATCGTCATGGGCCTAATACGAAAAAAGGGCGTGAAAAATGTAAACCGCATCGTGATTCATCAACAACAAACAATAAAGGCACATCGAAAAATATCACCAGAAAAAGTGGCACACTGCGTCTAAATAAATAAGCTCGCTGAATGTTGAGAAGAGGAACCAATAGTGCCTCTTCTTTACAAGAATACTTTACAAGAATACGAAATTATTTCGTCCCGAAGATCTTATCCCCAGCATCCCCTAAACCAGGAACGATATAACCTTTGTCATTGAGTTTTTCATCAATAGCCGCCGTGTACAACTCAACATCAGGGTGTGCTTTGGCCAACGCTTCAATACCTTCAGGCGCAGAGACTAAAACCAAGACCTTAATTTGGTTGCATCCTTTCTCTTTAAGTAGATCAATCGTGGCAATCATAGAACCGCCGGTAGCAAGCATTGGGTCAACCACCATCGCAATGCGCTCTTCAATATTGGAAGCCAGTTTGTTGAAATAAGGTACTGGCTCTAATGTTTCTTCGTCTCGATAAACCCCCACCACACTAATACGAGCACTTGGAATATGTTCCAATACGCCATCCATCATTCCCAATCCAGCCCGTAAAATAGGCACTACGGTGACCTTCTTGCCTTTAATTTGATCCACTTCAACAGGACCGTTCCAGCCGTCAATAGTTACTTTTTCTGTTTCAAAGTCAGCAGTCGCTTCATAAGTAAGTAGGCTCCCAACTTCGGTGGCTAACTCACGAAAACGTTTCGTGCTGATATCACCTTCTCGCATCAGACCAATTTTATGTTTTACTAGAGGGTGTTTTACTTCAACAACTTTCATTTCCATCTCCGGCATAATTTAAATAAACTTTCAGATTATACACTCATTTATTGCGGTTTTCCGACCTAAAATCTTGATAAAAATCTGACGCAAACGTTTTCCTTTTTGGTTTAAGCCTGTAGAATAGTCTCGTTTTCATATCCAACTAGATCGAGGACTTTCCCCGTGAGCGGTAACAACACTTCTCTTAGCTACAAAGATGCTGGCGTAGACATCGATGCAGGCAATGCGCTTGTTGAACGAATAAAAGGAGCAGTCAAACGCACTCGTCGCCCTGAGGTCATGGGCGGTATTGGTGGTTTTGGTGCCCTATGTGAACTGCCAACTAAGTATAAACAGCCCGTTCTCGTTTCAGGAACCGACGGAGTTGGAACCAAATTACGACTGGCTTTGGATATGAAAAAGCATGACACGATTGGGATTGATTTAGTCGCCATGTGTGTCAATGACTTAATTGTACAAGGTGCAGAGCCACTCTTTTTCCTGGATTATTATGCCACGGGAAAATTAGACGTAGAGACAGCAGCAGATGTCGTTTCTGGTATTGCTGATGGTTGTGTTCAAGCGGGCTGCGCTCTGATTGGGGGCGAAACCGCAGAAATGCCTGGAATGTATGAAGGCGAAGACTACGATGTAGCTGGCTTTTGTGTCGGAGTAGTAGAAAAAGAAAACATCATCGACGGTAGAAAAGTGGCTGCAGGAGATGCATTGATCGCCGTCGGTTCAAGTGGTCCGCACTCAAATGGTTACTCTCTGGTTCGTAAAATTCTGGAAGTGTCCGGTGCCGATAAAAACGAAATGCTGGAAGGTAAAGCGATCGGCGAACACCTGTTAGAACCGACTAAAATCTATATTAAATCAGGATTAAAACTGATTGCTGAACACGATATTCACGCCATTTCGCACATTACTGGTGGTGGTTTCTGGGAAAACATCCCTCGCGTATTACCTGAAGGAGCAAAAGCAGTGATTGATGGCAACAGTTGGCAATGGCCTGCCATTTTCACTTGGCTACAACAAAAAGGAAATGTGACAACACGCGAAATGTATCGCACCTTCAACTGTGGTGTCGGACTAATTATTGCCCTACCAAAGAATCAAGCACAAGCAGCGGTCGAGCTGTTACAACACCAAGGCGAAAACGCATGGATTATCGGTGAAATAGCCTCGGCACAAGCGAATGAAGAGCAAGTAGAGATCAAATAATTGATGAAAAGTATTGTTGTTTTAGTTTCAGGAAATGGAACCAATTTACAAGCGATCATTGATGCCTGTGAAGCCAGTAAACATGGTGGCAAAGTAACGGCTGTTTTTTCAAACAAAGCAACAGCATATGCTTTAGAACGGGCCAAAAAGGCAGGTGCAGCAGCACATTTTGTGGATCCAAACGCTTATGAGACTCGTGATGCTTTTGATGACGCATTAATGCAGTATATCGATCAATACACACCAGACTTGATCGTTTTAGCTGGCTATATGCGTATTCTCAGCAGTGATTTTGTTCGCCACTACTTAGGGCGCATGATTAATATTCACCCATCACTGTTACCTAAGTATCCAGGCCTTAATACCTATCAAAGAGCCATTCATGCTGGAGATGAAGAACATGGCACAAGCGTCCACTTTGTGACAGAACAATTGGATGGTGGGCCTGTTATTCTTCAAGCAAAAGTGCCCATTTTTGACGAGGATACCGTTGAAACACTAACGGCAAAGGTACAAGCTCAAGAATATCGTATCTATCCGTTAGTGGTGCAATGGTTTGTGGAAGAGCGTTTAGCTATGAAGCAAGGCAAAGCCTTTTTAGATGGAAAACCTTTGGGGATCCATGGTTATGCCGACCAATAATAGGATGTATACCCAAACAACTGAGAGTTGCAGTTTGGCGGCAACGTGACAAATTTGAACAGCCGTAGGCTGGCCTTTGGTGAGTGCCACGGATGGCTCTCATCATCCCCATAAGCATATACAGGCGATGCGATTGGGGTGAGCAAACGTAGCCCCTGCAGCTTCAAGTAGGAAGGAGATAGTATTAATCACATAAAAAGGGTTGCTTACGGCTACCCTTTTTATGTGATTAATTAAAGCTCAGCTTGAGGAGCTTGATTACCCGGCTTTGGCGCAGCAAAAGCCACCGCTTTCAATTGCTCAACATTGGTTGCAATTCGCTCACCTAAATAAAACAAATTAAACTCGCCCGGCTTCATTCGCTGCCAAGTTTCATTGCCGGTTAATGGCTGAGTCGCAATCACCGACACCACATCATTGGGGGTGGTTTCTTCTTGGAAATTCACTTCCACATCCTCATCAATCAATGCAGCATGACCAAATGGGGCTCGACGAGTGATCCAATAGAGGTGATTGGTGCAGTAGCTCATCACGTAATCGCCATCAGAAAGCAGCATATTGAATACCCCTTTATTACGTAGCTCATCACAAAGCTCGCTGACGTAGTAAAAAACATCCTGCATATTGTGAGGGATCTCTGGATAACGCTGCTCTAGCCTATCGAGTAACCAACAAAAAGCCGCTTCACTATCTGTTTGCCCGACCGGACGGTGGCGACCTTGAGTAAGTCTTTGGTAATCCACAAGTTGTCCATTATGGGCAAACGTCCAATACCGCCCCCATAGTTCACGCGTAAAAGGGTGCGTATTTTCTAAGCTCACCCCACCACGATTCGCTTGACGAATATGACTGATCACGGCACAGCTTTTGATCGGATAATTTTGCACTAGTTGAGCAATTTGTGACTGGCAACTGGGTGCTGGATCTTTAAAGGTTCGAAAACCTCGTCCTTCATAAAAAGTAATGCCCCAACCATCTCGGTGGGGCCCTGTTTTACCTCCCCGCTGCATCAGGCCGGTAAAACTAAAACAAATATCGGTTGGCACATTGGCGCTCATACCAAGTAATTCACACATGGTTTAAACAACTCCTTCTTTAAACCACTTAACTAACCGTGGGCCAACTTAAACGGTTAACCCACCATGGTTTATGCCATCTCTTTTTCAATTAATTGGATGATAATGTGGATAATTTTAATGTGGACTTCTTGAATACGGTCAGCATAGCCAAAATGAGGCACACGAATTTCAATATCCGCTAATCCTGCCATTTTGCCCCCCTCTTTTCCGGTCAAGGCAATGGTTTTCATCCCTTTTGCTTGAGCGGCTTCAATCGCTTTTAAAATATTTCCTGAGTTACCCGAGGTTGAAAGGCCGAAGAGAACGTCACCTTGACGCCCGACGGCTTCGACATAACGTGAAAATACATAATCGTAGCCAAAGTCATTACTAACACAAGAAAGATGGCTGGGATCAGAAATAGCAATTCCCGGATAACCTGGGCGATTTTCACGGTAGCGCCCGGTTAATTCTTCTGCAAAATGCATCGCGTCACAGTGCGAACCACCGTTGCCACAAGAAAGAACTTTACCTCCTTGCTTAAAAGAATCGGCTATCATTTTTGCTGCGGCTTCAATGTTAGCAATATTCTGCTCATCGGCTAAAAATGTATTCAGTACTTCAGCCGCTTCCGTCAGTTCACGTTTAATCAAATCCTGGTACATAGGTTTCATCTCTTCATTATTCTGCTGGCAAGAAAGTTTTCTTACAAGAAAACTTACATGTTGCTGAGTTTACCCAAACGATTCCCTCTGTCGATAGTCGTAGCAGCACAAATTGATTAATTGGCCTGACTTTTTGTCGATAAAATTGGCGTACACAGCACATTTTTGTATTTTCTTTTCATCCAGATCACTTTTTAGCCAATATTACATTTTACATCTCGTTAAACTTTTGATTACAATCGACTGGTTAGACCACTTTAACATCAGATGCCACCTTGTCTGGATAAGGAAAATTGTTATGGAAATCTTGATCTCTATGTTGGCTTTTTTGCTGGTGCTAAGCACATGCTTATACCATCGAACCTCACTCTTTACCGCGTTAGCTTTTTTAACCTTAACAATGCTAACGCTATCAATCACCGGTCAGGCTGGATTTTTTGCTTGGGCTTTCTACCTTGCGGCCATCGTGGTGTTTATCGTTCCCTCAGTACGGCAAAATCTAATCAGCAGTAAAGCACTGACGATGTTTAAAAAAGTGCTTCCCGCTATGTCACAAACAGAAAAAGAGGCCTTGGATGCTGGCACCGTCTGGTGGGAAGCTGAACTTTTTAAAGGTAAACCTGATTGGCAGCAACTCAAGAGCATAAAAGCGCCAACCTTAACCGCAGAAGAACAAGCATTTCTAGATGGCCCGGTCAACCAAGTCTGTGCCATGGTTAATGACTACCAAGTCACTCATGAACTGGCCGATTTACCGCCAGAAGTATGGCAATTCCTCAAAGATCATAAATTTTTTGCCATGATTATTAAGAAAAAATATGGCGGCTTAGAATTTTCAGCCTACGCTCAATCGTTGGTATTACAGAAATTAACAGGGGTTTCCGGTGTTCTTTCATCCACCGTTGGCGTTCCAAATTCATTAGGGCCTGGTGAATTACTGCAACATTATGGCACTCAAGAGCAACAAAATTATTATTTACCACGTTTAGCCGAAGGAAAAGAAATCCCTTGTTTTGCTTTAACCAGCCCAGAAGCGGGATCAGACGCAGGGTCTATCCCTGATTTTGGAATTGTCTGTAGAGGTGAGTGGGAAGGAAAGGAAGTGCTGGGAATGCGCCTCACATGGAACAAACGCTATATCACCCTCGCTCCGGTTGCCACAGTATTAGGCTTGGCCTTTAAACTGCAAGATCCCGACGGCCTATTAGGAAATTCGCCCGACATCGGCATCACTTGCGCTTTGATTCCAACCGACTTAGCTGGGGTAGAAATTGGTCATCGTCATTTTCCACTCAATGTTCCTTTTCAAAATGGTCCAACCCGAGCTAATGATCTTTTTGTTCCTTTAGATTTTATTATTGGCGGCCCCAAAATGGCAGGGCAAGGTTGGCGCATGTTGGTGGAATGCCTCTCCGTTGGTCGAGGAATCACCTTACCATCAAACTCAACAGGCGGGATTAAAACCGCAGCTCTAGCAACCGGAGCTTATGCTCGAATTCGCCGTCAATTTAAGCAACCGATCGGCCAAATGGAAGGCATCGAAGAGCCTCTAGCCCGTTTAGCGGGTAATGCTTATGTCATGGATGCAGCCAGCAATTTAACGGTCGCTGCGATAGACTTAGGTGAAAAGCCATCGGTTATTTCAGCCATTGTTAAGTATCATTGCACCCACCGTGGGCAACGCGCCATTATCGATGCCATGGACATCGTCGGTGGTAAAGGTATCTGTTTAGGGCCAGCTAACTTCTTAGCCAGAGGTTACCAAGGAGCTCCCATTGCCATCACCGTTGAAGGCGCAAATATCCTCACTCGCTCAATGATTATCTTTGGCCAAGGTGCGATTCGTTGTCATCCTTACGTTCTTAGTGAAATGGCCGCAGCTCACTCTGACCACCCTGCTGCACTTGAGCAGTTTGATCAAGCATTAGCTGGCCATATTAGCTTTACCTTGAGTAATTTTGTACGCAGCATTTGGTTTGGTCTCACCGATGGTTACGGCTCATCCTCACCCACTAAAGATGCCACCCAACGTTACTATCAGAAACTCAACCGTTACAGTGCAAATCTTGCTTTGTTAGCAGATATTTCTATGGCAACGCTTGGGGGCTCACTTAAACGAAAAGAGCGCTTATCCGCCCGACTCGGTGATATCCTCAGTCAGCTTTATTTAAGCTCTGCAACGCTTAAACGTTTTGAAAATGATGGCAGCCCTAAGGAGGACTTACCTTTAGTCCATTGGGGATTACAAGACAGTTTAAGGCAAACAGAAGTGGCGATTGATGAATTTCTTGCAAACTTCCCAAACCCGGTGCTGGGAAAACTATTACGAGTGCTGCTCATGCCATTTGGCCGAGTGCGAAAAGCGCCTAACGATAAGCTTGATAGCCAGGTGGCGCAAATTATTCAAACACCGAGTGCAACCCGTTCTCGCTTAGGTCGTTACCAATATTTAGCAGCAACAGAACATAACCCGGTAGGGAAAATAGAACAAGCACTCAATGTTATACTGCAAGCTGAACCTATCTTCACGAAATTATGCCAGGCACTCGGTCAACGCCATCCATTTACTCGTTTGGATGAATTAGCCACTGTCGGCCTTGAGAAAAAAATCTTAACGGAACAGGAAGCGCAATTATTGACGGAGGCTGAAACTCATCGCCTATATACCATCAATGTCGATGACTTTTCTCCACAAGCACTGGCAGCGAACAAACCACATCCAAAACTGGAAGAGGTCGCCTAGTATTTAACTTAAGAGAATTTTCATCGCCGTCAGGTGAGAAAGTAAAAGGAGGCTAAGCCTTCTTTTACTTTTTTTACAACCAAACCACTTGAAGTTTCAGATCGCAAGCAAATAGATACAGCTGCAGCGTAGAACATGCAACACGATTGGAGCAACTAGCCATACAGCAGCTTGAGATAAACAAGATAGCCCGTTTAAATAAAGGCTATTTTTTAGGAACCTTGAGCTGTAATTCTGGCGTTGCCGCAGCTTTGGCTTGTAATTTACGGCGAATAAACCAACCACCCAACGCCAATAGAATCACAAAAACATTCCCTAACACAATGTAAATCAGTGCCTTTTGTCGTGATTTTTCGCGCATCTGAATCACTAATTTTTCTTGCTGTAATCGACGTAAATTCTCCAAATCCGCTTCTTGCATTCGGCGGGTTTTATCAAGATCGATCTCACTCACCACACTGTAACGATGCTCTTTAATAGGGAAGACCAGTGGTCTTTGGGTGGCGAGATCGGTCGCGTATACCAAACCATGCCAAGAAAAATGACCAAACTCACCACTATTCGGAATTGAAAAGGTCAGATTTAACGCTTTATCATCAGCTTGAGCTTGGGTGATAAATGATGCAGGAAGTGCTCCTTTATGTTCCACTTGGCCCGTTAAAGATCCAGGCTGAATCATGCCGCCTTCGCCACTAAAGATCACTTGATGTGGCTGATTGTCTGCTCGCGACTGAATAAAAGTTGTCGTTATCGGCGAAGGATAAACTAATACCTCTTGCTCTTGAGCGCGTAGAAACACTCCATTGCCAGAGGTGATCCGTACACGATATTTATCTGGCTCTAATGAGATCGGTAGCGCAACGGTAAAAACACCATCGCCCGCTTTTTCATCAAGCCCTCGACCATCATCAGCAAAGAGACCGACTTCAATCGGTAAAGGTTGGGCCTCTTTTTCTAGCTCCTGCTCATTTTCAATATACTTAGTAAAAGTAACCGTTAAGTTCACTCGATCAAGAAAATCTCTCAATAATAAAGGCTGACCATCCGAAACCAATCGAGCGGTAAACTTAATTTCCTCACCTTGATATAAGCGAGAAGGTAAAGGATCGCTTAACATCTGTAAGTGGGAAATGAGCCTTATATTATTTTTGGGAGAAACCTTACCTATTGCTTGCCAAGGGCCCGGCATCGGATTATCAATCGATATAATATCCATCGAAGGCTCTTCATACCAGCGAACGTAATCTGGATGACGTCCCGCATAATATTTTGTGCCATCGGGCCTTACTAGCACAACCGGCTGAGAATTCTTTTCTCGATAAATAACAAAGGTAATTTGTGAAATGGTAGAATCGACGCGAAAGCGATTGTCCAATAATGACATCGTTGACTCATTACTTGCTAATGCATTAAACCCAATTAGCCACCCCAATATCGCTATTCCTATCCGCCACATAATTTCTCCTACTGACGCCAGAGGCAAACACCGCTTTTTTCTACCACATCCAAACGTTCTTGGTGTGCCTGTAATTCATCGGCCGATGCACGTAAAACTTTGAGTTTTTTACGCTCTGAACTGACACGTTTGATGCTATTACTACCTTGTTCACCGTTTTGGCTACCGGCTGAAAATTGTAAAGAGGTTTGCCCCCCTGTCATAAGTAGATAAACATCGGCCAAAATCTCAGCATCGAGTAATGCGCCGTGTAAAGTTCGATGAGAGTTATCTATGCCATACCGCTCACACAATATATCTAAGTTATTGCGTTTACCCGGGAAGATTTTCTTCGCCATGGCGAGCGTATCGGTGATTTTACAATATTGCTCCGTTTTACCAATCGAAGCATTTAATTTACTAAATTCATAATCCATAAAGCCCACGTCAAAGGGAGCATTATGGGCAACTAACTCAGCGCCTTTGATAAAATCCAAAAATTCTTCATGCACCTCTTTATATTCTGGCTTATCCACTAGAAATTCATCGGTAATCCCGTGAACTTCAATGGCTTGAGGCTGAATGTCTCGGTCCGGCTTTAAGTAGACATGAAAATGTCGCCCAGTCAGTTTTCGATTGATGATTTCCACCGCACCGATTTCAATAATTCGATGCCCTTCATAATGAGGGCCACCTTCAAAGTTCATACCCGTGGTTTCTGTATCTAAAACCACAATACGACCGTAATTAGAATTGTTGCTAGTATTCATAAGGATATCTATGTCAGACTATATCAATGGTGTGTGTAACCCAATAGTATCAAATCATGAAGAAACAGGTGGAAATTTTCACTGACGGTTCTTGTTTAGGCAACCCTGGCCCCGGAGGTTATGGCATTGTCCTGCGTTACAAACAAGTAGAAAAAACCTTATCAAACGGCTATCGCTTAACGACCAATAATCGAATGGAAATGCTAGCCGCTGTCGTTGCTCTGCAAACGCTAAAAGAGCCTTGCGAAGTCATTTTAACCACCGATAGTCAATATGTCCGCCAGGGTATTACTCAATGGATCCATAACTGGAAACAACGCGGATGGAAAACAGCCGATAAAAAACCGGTAAAAAATGCCGATCTATGGCAAAAGTTAGATCAAGAAACGGCACGTCATCATGTCGAATGGCGCTGGGTGAAAGGCCATGCCGGCCATCGAGAAAATGAAATCTGTGACGAACTCGCACGAACGGCGGCAGAAAATCCAACCGAAGATGATCACGGCTATCAACCTTAACACAATGGTGTTAAGCCATGGTTATTCGGATGATTTAATCCGATAATTAAGCCCTAGCGGTGAAAAACGTCGCTTAAGGTGCCAGTGTGGTTTAATTGGCTTTAAAGGATAAGTTCGTTTACGCGCGACAATAAAGTAGAGGCTACCCAGTGGACGAGCCCAGCGACCAGACGCATTTTCTAACCATGTCCATCCAGCGCGGTATTTTTGCATGGGGAAAAGCGCATATTGATCGCATTCAATGACTTGATAATTAAGAACACTCAGCCAATCTCTGATACGGCTCGGAGTAAACATGCGCCCACTCCAAGGTAGGTTATGCTTACGCCATGGCATCAAACTTGCCAACCCAATCAAGCTGATGGGATTAAACCCAGTAATAATTAAGTAACCATCATCGATCAATACGCGGTCTACTTCACGTAAAATACGGTGTGGATCACCACAATAATCCAGTTGATGAGCAAGGATTGCCACATCAATACTCTTTTCAAGAAAGGGTAAATCATAAGCATCGGCGATCACACTATGCAAAGGGTTCTGGATATCGAGGTTAACTTGGTGTTGAATATTACAATTGCAACTTGATAATTCGCAGCTTAAACCGCCCAATTTTAGCATGTGATAACCAAATAGTTTGGGGCACCACTCATCAATTCGGGTTTGAATCGATTCACAGACCCATTGGCCGTTTTTTAATTGCGACCAAGAATGAGGACTCTTTATTTTTTTTTGACTGCGTGCTGGTTTCATAGCTAAATCGCTTACCCAAGTGACCGGAGACAACTCATGTTACACATCAAAAGCATACCCGCATTTAATGATAATTACATCTGGCTAATTGAAAATAGCGATCGTCGTTGTGCGGTGGTCGATCCCGGCGATGCGGCTCCCGTATTGAGTTATCTCACCGAACACGAGTTGACCTTAGAGGCGATTCTCATTACTCATCACCACCATGATCATATTGGGGGTGTCGCACAGTTAGTCCACCAGTTTCCAACACTTGATGTTGTCGCTCCAGCTCAAGAACCGATTCCAACCGTCACTCATGCCGTTCAAGGAGGGGATCAAATCGAATTATTTGATGAGCGATTTATGGTGTTGGATCTTCCCGGTCATACCCTTGGCCATATTGGCTACATTGGCGATAGCAAACTCTTTTGTGGCGATGTCCTATTTTCTGCAGGCTGTGGCAGAGTATTCGAAGGAACGATGGAACAAATGTTTACTTCCCTCAATAAAATACAAATGCTACCAGAAGAAACTGAAATTTATTGTGCGCATGAATATACCGCAAGTAACCTTGCCTTTGCGATGGCCGTTGAGCCCGATAATGAACAATTACAAATTTATCGCGATGATGTGATTCGGCTGAGAGCACAAGGAAAAAGCACCTTACCGACCACCTTGCGTCGAGAACAATGGATCAATCCATTTTTACGCACTGATTCACCCAGCGTGATAAAATCAGTGGCTAATCGCACCCAACAAAGTGATCCATTAGCAATTTTTACGGCATTACGTGAGTGGAAAAACGAATTTTAACCAATTGCTACTTGTCATCAGATTCATACGACAAGTATTATCAGCAGCCAATTGATAAAAAGGCTGTCTTACATGCGAATACAATTCTGCTGGGTAATGGCTCTGCTGTTAACCGGATGCCAGGTTACCCAGCCTGATAATGATCGAATCATTGAGTCTAATCAGGCTTCGAATGCGAGCAAAAAAGTTGTAAACGAAGTAATGCCGTCTTCGACAACTTTGAAAAAACCACGCGCTATCCCCCCCAAAGTTCTAACGCCTCAGGAACAAGAAGATGTTTGGCTGCGTATTGCGATGCAATTTAACTTACCTATCGCGGATGATCCCAGTGTCGACTACTACCGAACTTGGTATCTCAAACACCCTCAGCATTTAATTACGGTTGCCAAACGGGCTGAGCCTTTTTTGTATTTAATTACCGAAAAAATTGAACAACGCAATTTGCCTTTGGAACTGGCTCTATTACCGATTGTAGAAAGTGCTTTTGACCCCTTTGCCTATTCTCACGGTAGTGCGGCAGGTTTATGGCAATTTGTTCCCGCGACAGGAAAAATGTTCGGGTTAAAACAGAATTTTTGGTACGACGGCCGACGTGACGTAGTAGCAGCCACCGATGCGGCTTTAGAGTATTTAACACGCTTAAACACTCGCTTTGATGGTGACTGGTATCTAGCGATTGCCGCCTACAATAGCGGTGGAGGACGCGTTTCTAGTGCGATTCGTAAAAATACCCGCTTAGGCAAAGCAACCGATTTTTTCTCGCTCGATCTTCCGAAAGAAACGAGTGGTTATGTGCCTAAGTTATTGGCCTTAGCCGATATTATCGCAAATCAAGATCAGTATGGTATTTCTATTCCCACCATTGTTAATCAGCCAGTACTTGCCTTGGTCGATCCCAAAGAGCAGCTAGACTTGGCAATAGCGGCGAATTATGCCGGGATCTCGGTCAAAGAGTTACAAAGTTACAACCCAGCCTATAATCAATGGGCGACCGATCCAGAAGGGCCACACCAGTTTTTAATTCCGATAAAGCAGGCTGATGCTTTTACTAAACAAGTCGAAGCGAATCGTGGTAAAGGTATGAAACTCGTACGTTACCAAGTCAAAAGTGGCGATAGCCTCAGTGTCATCGCACAGCGACATCACACGACAACTCAGGTTATCCAAACCGCTAATAATTTAACTAGCCATACCATCAAAGTTGGCCAGTATTTGATGATTCCAACCTCGGTCACTAATAATAAAGCTTATGCACTCAGTGCAAACAACCGCTTAGAAAAGACTCAATCGTTAGCCCGCGGGCAATATAAGATTAACCATACCGTTAAAAGTGGTGAAAGTTTATGGACCATAGCAAAGGCTCATAATGTCTCTTACCAATCTTTAGCCAAATGGAATGGGATGGGGCCACGAGATACATTGCGAGTAGGCCAGAAAATCGTTATTTGGAAAAAAAGTACCGATGGAGCAATTATCCGTACCGTCTTTTACGAAATTCGTCGTGGAGATACCTTAAGTGACATCGCCTTGCGCTTTAAAGTCACCACAAATGACATTGTTAAATGGAATGATCTTTCTAACCAGAAATACTTAAAACCAGGACAACGAATCAAACTATATGTGGACGTAACAAAAGTGAGCGTTTAGCGCTTTATTATTTTCCTAATAGCCGAAAAGAAACCAGCAATGGGTTATGATCAGAAGCGCTCGACTCGGGCGCTTTTGCATTTTCTAATACCAGTCCCTTATAAAACACATGATCAAGCGGTAATCCAGTGATAAATGTGCGCCGGTGATCATCTGAAAAAACAACCTCTTGTAATGATAATGAAGCCAGTGCAGATTTTAGAACAGATAATCGTTGTGAACTCCAACTGTTAAAATCACCCGCAACAATAATGGGCCCATGATGTTGTCTTAATGCCTTAATGAGCGTTTCAATCTGCTCTCGATAAATTTTAGCGCCATAGGTAAAATTTATTGCATGTAAGTTAATCACGGCAAGCTGCTGCCCGTTGCTTAACGAATAACGTGCATAAATACCAGATTTAGGTAACCGTAGTAACGGTTCCAATTGCGTATACGCACAAGCAAAGCTAGGCATAACATGCGCTAAATTCAGCACGCCCGTCGACTCACCAAAGACCTCAAAAGCATTAACATAAGCCCCATCCCATGCCTGTTTTGCTATCCACTTTCTCAGCCCTTCAGTCATACTTGCTTCTTGCAATAACAACAGTTGCGCTTGTTGACTATAACGTGTGAGTTCGCTGTCCCAATTACTTCGGTTTTGTTTATAAATATTCCAAACGAAAATGTTTAATTGTCCGTCATTATCGAGAGGTAATGGATGCGGGTTCTGGTAGCACAGCAAGTCTCGGCCAAGTGCATCTTGGCCAACCGTTAAAAGCTGAGGTTGGTTGGGTACTTTAAAAACAACCTGAAAAGCCGTAATCATGACCACGGTAAACATAGAAGAAAAGAAGAGCAGATAGCGTTTTTTCATCGTAAATATAGGTCAACATTATGACTAGCAGATAAGGAGTTTAACCCCTTATCTACTTAAGGTAAGTGATGTTTAAGGTAAGGTCTACTTAAGGTTAGCAGTTAAATCGCGTCTTCATCTTCTTCACCAGTCCGAATTCGCACCACTCGCTCAATCTCGCTGATAAAGATTTTTCCGTCACCAATTTTGCCGGTTTGCGCGGTTTCTATAATGGTATCAACACATTGATCAGCGACGTCTTCCGTCACCACAATTTCTAACTTCACTTTGGGTAAAAAATCCACCATATATTCCGCCCCGCGGTATAACTCAGTATGACCTTTTTGCCGTCCAAACCCTTTAACCTCAGAAACCGTCATACCGGTAATTCCCACTTCAGCTAGCGCTTCACGGACATCATCGAGCTTAAATGGTTTAATAATTGCCTCGATCTTTTTCATGTTCATCCCTTAAACGTTTTTTGTCATTAATTTTTCGCTGCTGGTCGAATTAAGGTTTCAAAACCGAACAGATGATAACTTATTATCAGCCAGCGGTAATAAATATACAATCAATAAAAAGCCCAAGCATGGCTAGCCATTAACCTCTATTTTAGGTTCGCATAATAAGCAGCAAGATCGGCAATATCTTGATCACTCAACATCATAGACTGCGCTTGCATAACCACGGCTAACCCGCCAGTACGCTGCTTATTTTTATAGGCTTTAACCGATGTGATCAGGTATTGCTCATTTTGTCCTTTTAAATTGGGGTAACCAGGGATGACTGCAATCCCATCAGCGCCATGGCAAGTGGCACAGATGGCAGACTTTGCCTTGCCTGCCGCAGCGTCTCCAGCAGCCAATACCGGCCCGGTCAATAAACTGCTAGTCACCACTAATCCCATTAGTATTTTATTCATAGCTCAACCTTACTTCGTGCTTCCATGTTATCAATCGATCATCATAATTGTGGCATGAGGAAAGCTCATTGAGTCCAGATCAGTTCATAGTCTTGACCAGCAAAATCACGATCTACAAACAGGCTGGCTATCGCAACCACTCTTCCTTTATACATTAAAATGGGTAATCGGCGACGTTGCCAACTGGGAATACGGTATTCTTGAAATAATTTTTTTAATTTTCGTGATCCGGCACGTCCGACAGGACAAGCTGACAGCCCTTCTGGGTTAAAAGAGACCGAAAGCGCATCCGGCTCATCAGGAAGCGCAATCTGGCCGAGCGAGCATTCCGATAACGTTAAGTAACCGAGCTTATCAGGTAAAATCAATGGCCTATTAAGCTGGATACTTTGCTGCCACGCACTAAGATCGCTCATTAATGTTACACAAAAAAGCTCTCCGTCAAATCGACGAATTTGGTACTCTCGCAACTGAAGCTTTGGATTAGCAGAAGCTTCAGCCAGTGCAACTTGCTGCCAAATCATGTCGGTATGCAGCCGACTTGGCATCGTAACACCTCGCCCAGCCAACCATTGCCGAATGACTTGCCGCCTGACCACATCACTGCATAATTGTATTTGAGCGATAGATAGCCCACCAGCTTTACTGGTTGCAGACGCCAGTAAGTCCGCTAGCAACTCATGAATGACGGCTTCTTGCTCTGCGCATAACTCGGCACTACGTTGTACGGCTTGATAAATCGTTGGCCAACGCTGATTTAGAATGGGGGTTACTTGATGGCGTAAGAAATTACGCTCGTAACGCATATCTTGGTTACTTTCATCCTCAACCCATTGTAATTGCTGCTCAAGGGCAAAAGATTCGATATCCTGCCGAGGCACATGTAACAGTGGGCGTAGTAAGTGACCTTGACTAAAAGCAGCCCAATCTGCCATGGCCGATAACCCTTTGGGGCCACTTCCTCGCCGCAAGGCCAGTAAAAACGTTTCTAATTGATCATCAGCATGATGACCAAGTAATAAAGTATTTTCGGTTTTCACATGCTTAGATAATGCAGCATAACGAGCTTCTCGAGCTAACTGCTCGATACTTTCACCACATTGTGTATCGAGAGTGACATACTCGACAGATAAGGGAATGTTGTATTCATCACACCAACGTTGGCATTGCTCTACCCAGTTATTGGCATTATCACTCAAACCATGATGCACATGAACTGCACGCACTGGTACCGAATAATATTGATGGTATTGAGCAAGTAAATGCAATAATACCCGAGAGTCCACACCACCACTTAAGGCTAAAATGGGTCGCTCAACCGATTTTTCACGTAATTGCTGACAAAAGTGACTGTACAAGTCCATTATAATTCTTGGCTGATTTGATCAATAAAAGCCAGTGTACCGCTTGGGGCTAAAAACCAAAAGGAGTTGAATGAGCTTCAACCCCTTACTTGGTAGGTTTTATTTAGCAATAGCCGTAATTCATTAAGCGCTGGTAACGTCTATCCAGTAGCTCTGCTTGCTCTAAGGCTTCTAACTCTGAAAGCTGCTGTAATAGCATGACTTTAAGGTTTTTGGCCATTTGTACAGGATCACGATGAGCGCCTCCCAGTGGTTCTTCGATGACTTCATCAATTAAAGAAAGCTCTTTTAGACGAGAAGCCACAAGCCCCATCGCTTCTGCGGCTTGTGGCGCTTTATCCGCATCTCGCCACAAAATAGAAGCGCAGCCTTCAGGCGAAATAACCGCATAAGTCGAATATTGCAACATATTGACATAATCACCAACACCAATGGCTAACGCACCACCAGAACCGCCTTCACCCACCACATTACAGATCACGGGAACGGTTAAGCCCGACATCACTTTCAGGTTTTTGGCAATCGCTTCTGATTGCCCACGCTCTTCTGCGCCAACACCAGGATAAGCGCCAGCCGTGTCGATAAAAGTAATGATTGGCATATTAAAGCGCTCTGCCATCTGCATTAAACGTAATGCCTTACGGTAACCTTCTGGTTTAGGCATACCAAAATTACGTCTCACTTTTTCCCGCGTTTCTCGGCCTTTTTGATGGCCGATAATCATAACAGGACGATCATCTAAGCGAGCAATTCCGCCAACAATGGCTTTATCATCCGCGTAAGCACGATCACCAGCAAGCTCGTCAAACTCGGTAAACATATGATTGATATAATCTAAAGTATAAGGACGCTGTGGATGACGGGCCAACTGCGCAACTTGCCATGCGCCAAGATCACTGAAGATTTTCTTTTTCAGTTCCAAGCTTTTCTTTTCTAGCTGTTCAATCTCTTTTTCAAGATCTACGGACGAACTGCCACCGTGACGAGAGACATCTCGTAGTGCCTGAATTTTAGCTTCAAGTTCTACAATAGGTTTTTCAAAATCTAGAAAGTTTGGGCTCATCTACCGATCCTTTTTTACTCAGCTCGTCAATTGTACAGCTGAATTTTAGTTAAATTCGAGTTCTACTTGATCTTTGCCAAGCAACTGTTGTAATTCATCGAGTAATGTATCGCTGGGCGTTACTCGCCATTCTGTACCTAGCGTTAAACGTGCCCTAGCATCCGAACGCTGGTAGTATACATTGACAGGCACGGTTCCTGCTCGGTGAGGCTCTAAGATTTGACTAAAACGCTCAAAAAATTGCTCATCAATTTGCGATTGTTCAATCGCAAGCGATAAGCTACGGGCATATTTTTCTCGTGCGCTACCCAAATCCATCACTTCGCGCGCTGACATTTTAAGGCCACCATTGAAGTCATCAAAGCTGACCTGTCCAGAAACCACCAAAATCTTATCTTTTTCTAACAATTCTGCATACCGATCTAATGCATCTGAATAAAGCATCACCTCCATTCGTCCAGATCGATCATCGAGAGTCATAATACCTATTCGATTTCCGCGTTTGGTTGTCATGACACGTGCAGCAATCACTAAGCCAGCAACGGTTAACGACTGATCGCGTCGCGTCGGCGTCGCGTCGTTCAATCGACAACTGGTGTATTTATTCAGCTCTTTCAGGTATTGATTGATTGGATGTCCGGTTAAGTATAGACCCAGAGTTTCCCTCTCCCCCTCTAACCAAACTTTCTCAGGCCATGGTGGAACCTGAATATATTTTTGTTCAACGTCTTCTGGGGCATCCGTTAATACCCCAAACATATCCGCTTGGCCAAAGGCTTCCGCTTGGTGATGTTGACTCGCCGCTTTCACCGCATCATCCACTGAAGCCATCAATGCTGCGCGATGTGGCCCTAAATGATCCAAGGCTCCGGCTAAAATAAGTTTTTCAATTACCCGTTTGTTGACCTTTTTAAGATCAATGCGCGCACAAAAATCAAATAAGTCCTTAAATACCCCGTCTTGATTGCGCGATTCTAAAATAGCTTCAATTGGGCCTTCACCCACTCCTTTTATTGCACCAATACCATAAACAATGGCCCCCGAATCATCCACATTGAATCGGTATAATCCAGAGTTAATGTCTGGTGGGAGGACTTTTAATCCCATTCGATGGCATTCATCAACCAAACCGACAACTTTTTCGGTGTTGTCCATATCAGCAGTCATCACTGCCGCCATAAATTCAGCCGGATAGTGTGTTTTTAGCCATAAGGTTTGATAGGAAACTAACGCATAAGCGGCAGAGTGCGATTTGTTAAACCCGTACCCGGCAAATTTCTCTACCAGGTCAAAGATTTTCATCGCCAGTTCGCCATCAACACCATTTTTTTCCGCACCCTCTTTAAACACGGCGCGTTGCTTGGCCATCTCTTCTGGCTTTTTCTTACCCATCGCTCGGCGAAGCATATCGGCCCCACCTAGGGTGTAACCTGCCAGCACCTGAGCTATCTGCATGACTTGTTCTTGATAGAGAATAATGCCGTAGGTAGGGTCTAAGATCTCTTTTAATGATTCGTGTTGCCACTTCTCATCCGGGTAGGAAATGGCTTCTCGGCCATGTTTACGGTCAATAAAGTTATCCACCATCCCTGACTGTAGGGGGCCGGGACGGAAAAGGGCGACCAATGCGATGATATCTTCAAAACAGTCTGGTTGTAGACGTTTAATCAGATCTTTCATTCCGCGAGATTCTAGCTGGAATACCGCTGTAGTTTCCGAATTTTGCAAAACTCGGAATGAGGCCGGATCGGCTAATGGAATCGCATCGATACGAACGGGAGGCTCGCCTCTTTTCTCACGCCGAGGGTTAATCAACCCTAGAGCCCAGTCGATAATGGTTAACGTTCGCAGCCCTAAGAAGTCAAATTTAACCAACCCCGCGTACTCAACGTCATTTTTATCAAACTGAGTGACAGGATGCTGCCCTTCTGCATCACAGTAAAGCGGGGCAAAATCGGTGATCGACGTGGGTGAAATCACGACCCCCCCAGCATGTTTACCTGCATTTCGGGTACAACCCTCCAAAATGCGGCACATATCAATCAGCTCTTTCACCTCTTCATCGGCATCATACAACTCTTGTAGTGCAGGTTCCGCTTTAAAGGCTTTTTCTAGTGTCATACCCGGATCAGGCGGTACTAATTTAGAGATACGATCAACAAATCCGAAGGGATGGCCAAGCACTCGCCCGACATCTCGAATCACCGCTTTTGCTGCCATCGTACCAAACGTTATGATCTGAGAAACGGCATCACGGCCATACATATCCGCCACATGGTCAATGACACGATCCCGTTTGTCCATACAGAAATCAACATCAAAGTCGGGCATCGAAACACGTTCAGGGTTTAAGAAACGTTCAAAAAGTAGATCATATTCTAATGGATCAAGATCCGTTATTTTTAGTGCATAAGCGACTAAAGATCCGGCACCCGATCCTCGCCCCGGCCCAACTGGAATATCATTATCCTTAGACCACTGGATAAACTCCATCACAATCAAGAAATAGCCGGGAAACCCCATTTGGTTGATGACTTGCAGTTCAATGTCCAAGCGTTCATCGTATTCAGGTCGACGTTCCGCTCGTACCACAGGGTCAGGAAAGAGAAATTCGAGTCGTTGTTCTAACCCTTCTTTCGATTTTTTAATTAAAAACGCTTCAATGGGTAACCCATCGGTTGGGAAATTAGGTAAGAAGTATTCCCCCAAGCGTACGGTGACATTACAGCGCTTGGCAATTTCAACGGTATTTTCTAATGCTTCAGGAATATCACTAAATAGTTCGCACATTTCTTGCTCTGTTCGCAAGTATTGTTGTGGACTATAGTTTTTAGGCCGTCGAGGGTCGTCAAGAGTATAACCGTCATGGATCGCAACACGAATTTCATGTGCATCAAATTGATCTGCCTTTAAAAAAACCACTTCATTAGTAGCGACCACAGGCAACTGAGTTTGCTCAGCCAATTCCAAAGCAAAATGAAGATAACTTTCTTCATCGGATCGACCAGTGCGGATCAGTTCTAAATAAAAATTATCGGCAAAATGGGTCTGATAAAATTCAACGCATTTATCGACTAAGGCTTGGTTGCCTTTCAGTAAGGCTCGGCCTATTTCTCCACTTTTGCCACCGGAAAGGATGATCAACCCCTGACCGTATTTAATCAACCACGCTTTATCGATAACGGGTTGATGTTGAATATGCCCCCGTAGATAAGCTTCTGATATAAGCAGGGTCAGGTTTTTATAGCCGAGGTTATTTTTGGCGAGAATGGTTAGCTTGGTCAGCTCATCGCCAAATTCTTCTGAACGTAGAGTAAAATCTGCCCCCACGATCGGCTTAACCCCACAACTGTGCGCCGTACCATAATATTTCACTAACCCGCAAAGGTTAGTGAAATCAGTTAGCGCCATGGCTGGCATTCCCATTGCTGCCACCTGTTTAACCAAAGGTGGAACCTTGGATAAACCATCCATCATGGAAAAGTCACTATGAATACGTAAGTGGATAAACTTTGGGTCTGACATTCAATAAAATCCTACTAGGGATAAGTCGTGCAATGGCGCTATTCTACGTTAAAGCAGATCGGCGTGAAACTATCATCGACGGCATTAAGCTTACTGTAAGCCTAATGCCCGTTTGACTGGAGCAAAACTTCGCCGATGTTGGTCAATCACCCCATACTGTTCAATGGCTGCAAAATGCGCCTTGGTAGGATAACCTTTATGTTGTGCAAAACCGAATTGAGGATACATTTTATCCAGCGCTTCCATTTCTTGGTCGCGTACCACTTTAGCAATAATTGATGCCGCACTAATTTGCGCAACACGTAAATCTCCTTTGACCACAGCTTGGGCATCCATGGGTAATTGGGGAATTTTATTGCCATCAATTAAAACAAAATCCGGTTGAATGGCTAACCCAGCGACCGCTCTTTGCATGGCAAGCATGGTGGCTTGAAAAATATTGAGTTGATCAATTTCTCGAGCCGAACAACGGCCAATAGACCAAGCCAGTGCTTTTTGCTGAATTTCCGGAAAAAGCGTTAAGCGCTTTTTCTCAGACAGTTTTTTGGAATCGGTTAAACCATCAATAGGTTGGTTTGGATCAAGGATCACCGCAGCGGTCACCACATCGCCAACTAAAGGCCCGCGTCCAACCTCATCAACCCCAGCTATCAAGGAATACCCAACCGGCATCACAAAAGGCTCTAGCAGCTTGTCTTTTTTCTGTATCATCATTTTGCGTTACCTATCAATGAAAGTACGGCTTGAGCTGCTTGCTCATCGGCCCCTTTTCGAATCCAGTGATGCATTTCGGTAAACTGATTAATCAAGGTTTGATTATCGCTATTTAATAACTGATGAACGGCTTGGTACAAACGATCAACCGTACACTCTTCTTGTAATAGTTCTTTAACTAGCTCTTTTCCTGCTAAAATATTTGGCAATGAAACATAGGGAGTTTTTAATAAGCGTTTGGCTAGAAAGGCCGTTATCGCATTCACTTTGTAACCTACCACCATAGGCCGCTTAAGTAGCATACACTCTAGTGCCACGGTTCCCGATGCAAGCAATACCACATCCGCGGCGGTAATGACATTGCGAGCGGTATCATCCACCAAAACAAAATTCAATTCAGGCGCAACTTTCTGCCATACAGTCTCAAACTGTTCTCGACGATGCGAATTAACAAGGGCAACGACAAACCCAAGTTCAGGATCATCTTGCTGTAGACGCTGGCAGGTTTTAATGAACGGTTCGGCTAATAATTTCATTTCACCACTACGGCTACCCGGTAACACCGCTAACCATCGTTTATCGGAGTTTAACCCTAACAGCTGCTGCGCCGCCTGCTGATCTGGCTGCATCGGTATGCTATCGGCCAGTGTATGGCCGATAAATTCACACGGCACATTAAATTTGTCGTAAAAGGCTTTCTCAAAAGGAAGAAATGCCAGCACTAAATGAGTCGCCGCCGCTATGTTAAAAATACGCTTTTGTCGCCAAGCCCACACAGAAGGGCTGACATAATGGACCGTTTTAATCCCTGTTTTTTTCAAATCTAACTCAAGACGTAGATTGAAGTCCGGCGCATCAATCCCGACGAAAACATCCGGAGGGTTATCGGTAAAAAATCGTACCAATTCAGCCTTGACTTTCAATAGCCGCGGTAAACGCCCTAACACTTCGACTAGCCCCATCACGGCTAGCTCTTCCATATCAAATAGAGACTGACAACCCTGTGCGATCATTTTGGGGCCGCCAATACCGACAAATTCAGCATCAGGATGATGTGCTTTTATGGCTTTCATAAAACCTTCGCCCAATGTATCTCCAGAAAGCTCTCCCGCGACAATACCGATGCGTAATGGTTGCTGTTGCACGCTTCACTCCTCTTGCAAGATTTGATCTGCTTTAAAATACAAAAGATCGCCAAGTTGAGGCGATCTTTTCAACCAACAAATTAGAAAGCCTAGACCTTTGCTCATTCAATTTCACTCAAAGATCAACACATCCTAACCAAGTTCGTCGTCTAACTAACGAATGATCCCACGTGTTGAGTTTTCTAAGAAATTTAGGAAAAGCTTAACGGCTGGGTAATTGTCGATTTCTTTACTAATTTCAACTTTCGCCTCTTCTAAAGTGAGACCACTACGGTACAAGGCTTTATACGCACGACGAATTGCGTGGATTTCCGCTTTTTCAAATCCGCGACGTTTCAATCCTTCAATATTAATCCCGAATGGTGCACAGTGATTTCCCTGAGCCATGACATAAGGAGGAACATCTTGTACCGCGATAGAACCGCCACCAATCATACAGTGATCCCCGACTTGACAGAACTGATGAATGGCTGACATGCCACCAATAATCGCTTGATTACCCACTTGAACATGCCCAGCGAGAGTCGCATTGTTGGCAAAAATACAACGATCGCCTACCACACAGTCATGAGCCACATGTGCATTGATCATAAACAAGTTATCACTACCTACAATAGTGACACCTTGGTCCTGTATCGTACCACGATGCATCGTGACGCTTTCTCGAATCGTATTGCGATCACCGATAATCAATTGCGTCTCTTCACCCGCATATTTTAGATCTTGGCACGCTTCACCAATCGAAGCGAACTGAAAAATACGATTATCTTGACCGATTTTAGTCGGCCCTTTTACGACCACATGAGACAGTAGCTCTGTTCCCTCGCCGATCTCGACTTTACTGTCAACATAGCAAAATGGGCCAATTTTTACCTGAGCGCCAATGATAGCGCCTTCTTCCACCACCGCGGTTGGGTGGATTTGTGCCGTTGGATGAATCATCTTAAAACTCTCTGCGTGCACATTTTAATTCAGCGGAACAAACGATACCGCCATCCACTTTAGCGACCCCGTTAAATAGCGCGATTCCGCGACGTTCTTTCAAAAATTCAACTTCAATAATAAGTTGATCCCCAGGCCCTACCGGTTTACGAAATTTAGCATTATCAATACTGGCAAAATAATACAGTTCGTTTTCTTTAGGCGCGCCAAAGGTTTTAAAAGCTAATAATCCAGTTGCTTGAGCCATCGCTTCAAGAATAAGTACCCCAGGAAAAACAGGGAACTTAGGGAAATGACCCGTAAACTGAGGTTCATTCACTGACACATTCTTAAGCCCAACAAGGTACTTTCCTTCTTGATAATCAGTCACTCGATCAATCAATAAAAAAGGATAACGGTGCGGAAGAAGCTCCTGAATTTCAGTGATATCCATCATTTTCTGTTCAGTAGTCAAAGTCATATTCCTATTTAAAATAGATTTAATGGTTGAACTCCCAGCCTCAGTAGGGGGAGCAAATGAGTCTTGGCGCATTATAGATGAAAAAGACTCGCACATTGCGAGCCTTTTTAGCAAAACAGTAAAAATTAACCGTCTGCTTTTTGCTCAAGTTGTTTTTCTACTATTTTTAAGCGTTTATTCATTTCATCAATTCGATGCACTCGTGCTGCAGTTTTGCGCCACTCTTTATTGGTTTGCAGTGGAATACCGGAAGAATACATACCTTTTTCTTCGATGCTGCGCATCACCATCCCCATGCCAGTAATCGTCACCCCATCTGCGATCTGGATGTGACCATTAAGAACAGATGCACCGCCAATAATACAATATTTGCCAATCTGAGTACTGCCAGCAACCACGGTGCCACCCGCCATCGCGGTACCGTATCCAATATGAACATTATGCGCAATTTGCAGCTGATTATCGATGATGACATTATCTTCAATCACGGTATCATCAAGTGCACCACGGTCAATCGTGGTACAGGCTCCAATTTCCACTCGATTACCGATACGAACAGAACCAAGCTGTGGAATTTTTATCCACTCGCCACGCTCATTGGCATAACCGAATCCATCGGCACCAATCACAGTGCCTGACTGAATTAAGCAATGACTCCCAATTTGCACTCCGTGGTATATTGTGACGTTTGCCCATAGCTTGGTATGCTCACCTAATTGAGCATGCTTACCAACAAAGCAGCCCGCACCAATGACCACATGATCACCCAGTACAACACCCGTTTCAATCACCGCATTAGCACCAATTGAGACATGCTGCCCTATGGTTACATCATCCGCCACAACTGCACTGGCAGCGATACCTTCTGCTGCTGGTGACGGAGTGGTGTCCAACGCTTGCGCGACCTTAGCAAAAGCCACATAGGGGTCAGCAACCACGAGTACATTGGATGAGCATAATTCACGTTCAGACTCTTTCACCATAATCACAGTGGCTTGGCATTGAGCGAGATGTTTACTGTATTTAGGATTCGAAAGAAAGGTGACATTTCCTTCTTGCGCTCGATCCATCGGAGCGACTGCGTTGACAGTTGCACTGGCATCGCCATGCAACGTTCCCCCAGTAATGGTTGCCAAATCGGCTAAGGTCAGTGTTTTCATAGTATAAAAAAATGATTGTTATTTAATTGCTTGAATGACTTTTTCTGAAATATTGTATTCTGCTTTACCATATTGCATCGCACTGACATCAACAATGATGTCGTAGCCTTCTTTTTCCGCCACTTTTTGCACTGCATCTTGAATAATTTTAAACAGTTTTTGTTTCTCTTCATTTTCACGACGCGCGGAAGCTTGTTCTAATGCCTGAGCCTTGATTTTATATTTACTATCGAGTTGCCCGATTTCAATGCGCAGTTTTTCAACGTCATCTTGGCTCATTAGCTCGGCATCACGTCTCAACTTCTCAATTTTCGTTTTAGCTTGCGCTTGTAAGCTTTGTAGCTCTGCCGCTTTATCTTTGAACTCATCCTGCATTTGCTGAAGAACCACTTCACGTTGAGGCAGAGCTTGAAATACTTGTGCGGTATTAATGAAACCAATTTTTTGTGCTGCATCTGCAGCCTGAGCAAACAAGGCAGAACTAAGAACAATAAGACTAACACTGGCTGCTTTGATCGTATTTTTCAACATATTTTCCTCAAGTTAGAAGGTTCGTCCGATAGTGAATGTGAAGAATTCTTCGTTATCACCATCGTATTTTTTAATGGGTTTAGCAAGGGAGAAGACCAGTGGCCCCATTGGAGACATCCATTGTAAAGCGACCCCATATGAAGCGCGATATTTACTCGGGTCTGAATAATCATAATAATAGCGGTTACCATAACTCGCTCCCGCAGAACGATAATCAAACTCAGTATCCCACACACTGGCCATATCAATAAAGACGCTGGTACGAACTTGACTGCGCGCTTCATCAGAAGCAAACGGCGTCGGCACGATCAATTCCATACTCGCTAATGCGATGGCGTTGCCCCCCACCGAATCATCAGTGGCGCTATCTTTACCATTATTCGAGCCAGAATAATCACGATATAGCGCTTTAGGGCCGGCAGAGTTAGACCCAAAGCCTCGCAAGGTAGTAAAGCCACCGGCATAGAAGTTTTCATAAAATGGGTAAAGGTTATCTTTGCCATCGGTTTTTCCGTAACCATTACCATACCCTAAACGACCACGAAGCAGCAGAGTAAATTCATGTTTTTTCGTCAAAGGAATGTACTGGCGAACATCATATTGCAGCTTAAAAAATTGTGCATCAGAGCCTGGAACCGTCATTTTGGCAAACGCCCGTTGATGATTACCAGCGGTTGGGAAATACCCTTTATTGAGATTGTTACGCGTCCAAGCCACGTTGATATCAAAATCGTCGGTAAGCAAATTATCAGGGTTACAATCGCCTAAGTTACAGAGAAATTGCTCCACTTGTAGGTAAGGGGTGAGATTACCAATTTTGTTATGCGTGTACCCAACCCCAAATTCAAACCGGTTTAACTCATCGAAAGGAAAACCCCATGTTAAGCTACTGCCATAACTTTGGTTGGTATAGTCAACAATCCCAGCTTCTGATGCCTCAAATTTGTTATAAAAGACCCGCCCGCCTAAACTAACACCATCAATATTCCAGTAAGGGTCTCGATACTCCAACGTGACGTTTTGTTGATAGTCATTGGTTGTCGCATTGACACTGACTCGATTACCCGTTCCCATAAAATTATCTTGGGTTACCCCAACGGTAAAACTAACCCCAGACTCAGTTCCATAACCGACACCAAAGTTAATACTACCTGAATTCGCTTCTTTCACACTGTAGACCAAGTCCACTTGATCGTCGGTTCCAGGTACACGAACGGTTTGTACATCAACGGTTTCAAAAAAGCCTAGACGGCTCAGACGAGCTTTGCCGGTATCAATCGCTTTTGAATTAAGCCAACTGCCTTCCATTTGACGCATTTCTCGGCGTAATACTTCATCACGCGTCGCGGTATTACCCGTAAAACGAATATCACGGACATACATACGCTTACCCGCTTCAACGTGTACAATCAGTGAAACTTGCTGGGTTTGGTCATCAAATTCCGGAATGGTTTGTACTTGAGGATAAGCATAACCAGCTTCGCCAAGTAGACGTTTAATCCCTTCTTCTAACTGAGTCACAGCGGAACCTTGATAAGTTTCTCCTGATTGAAAAGGAATTAACGCACGGAACTCTGCTTCCTTCCCAATCAGCTCGCCACGAAACTGGACATCTTTAACGGTATAAGGCAGCCCTTCGCTAAGGTTTAAAGTGATGTAAACCCCTTTTTTATCGGGCGAAATGGCCACTTGAGTGGAGTCAACTTTAAATTTTAGATAGCCACGATCCAAATAAAAACTGCGTAAGCCTTCAATATCAGCCGCAAGAACTTGTTTCTGATATTTATCATCAGAGAGAAAGTTCCACCATGAGAGGTCGACATTAAGATCAAAACGCGACAGCAACTCTTCGTTACTAAAAACCTGATTACCAATAAAGTTTATCTGCTGAATTTTAGCCGACACACCTTCGGTAAACACAAATTTCAAGTCAGCACGGTTACGAGGTAAAGGCGTGACTACGGCTTTCACGTTCGCATTGTACTTACCCACGCTGTAATAAAAATCTTCTAACCCTTTTTCAATATTACTTAATGTGGTTCGATCGAGCGCTTCTCCGACGCGGATGCCCGAAGCATCTAAATTTTGCTGAAGTTGCTCTTGCTTAATCGCTTTATTACCAGAGAAAGAAACGCTGGCAATGGTGGGACGTTCCTTAACTTGAACCACCAAAATGGAACCATCACGTAACACTTTCACATCGTCAAAGTTACCCGAAGCATATAACGCTTGAATAATTTGAGCGACATCTTGACCATCAACAGTATCGCCAATGCGCACTGGCATTTTTAATAAGGCAGCCCCAAGCGCAACACGTTGTAAACCTTGGATCTGAATGTCTTGGACAACAAAGTTTTCGGCACCATTGACTGATACACTCGTTGCGAGCAAGGTCGCTAACAGGATTTTTTTTATCGCCATATATGTTTTAGTTCTTCCTTACTACAAACCATTGCCTAATGCTTATCTATCACAGGCGAGTAAAATCGTTAAATATTGCCAACGCCATTAGGGAAAAAATGATCACGCCTCCGAGTCGGTAGCCTATTTCTTGTACTTTTTCCGGTACAGGCCGTCTTATTACAGCTTCAATCGCAAAGAAGAGCAAATGGCCACCGTCAAGCATAGGGAGTGGCACTAAGTTGATGATTCCAAGGTTAATACTAATTAAGGCTAAGAAACCTAAAAAGTAAACCAACCCGTAATCAGCGGTCGTACCAGCCCCTTTTGCAATTGAAATCGGCCCACTAAGGTTATTTAAACCCACATCACCGACAAGTAACTTTTTCAATAGGCTTAGTGTTAATTCAATCACTTGTCCCGTTTTGTCAAAAGCTCTATCGATCGACTCCAAAACACCAAATTGTAATTCAAAACGATACCCTTCTGGCCACGCTTCGACTTGAGGTGCGATACCCGCAAAACCAATTACCTCGCCACTTTTTAATGTTCGGCTGTCTGGCGTCAGCGATAAAAGAATCATATTTTGATCGCGTTCGACTGCCAAGGTTAACGCTTTATCGGGGCTGGCTTGGATATCGGCCACAGCTTGCTGCCAATTGGCAATGGGTTGACCATTAATCCTCGTCAGTACATCACCCACCTGTAACCCCGCTCGTTCTCCTGCACTACCCGATGAAATGCTCGCTAATACGGTCGAAACCGCAGGCATAAACGGTTTAAATCCTAACGCTCCCATAGCAGACTCGGTTTCAGGATCAAAGTTCCATGAACGTAGGTCAAAAGTTTTGATTTCATCAATTCCGATGCGATCAGGTGAAGAAACCGTCAATGTTAATTGATCGTTACCAATGTGACGGATAAGGCCCATATTGACCGATTCCCAATCAAGCGTCTTGCTGCCAGAGACAGCTTTGATTTCCATACCGGGTTCAACACCAGCCTGCGCCGCAATAGAATAAGGGGTCACCTCTCCAATCACAGGCTTAACGGCTGGCACTCCGATTAAAAACACCAACCAATATGCCACCAAAGCAAAAAGAAAGTTGAAGATAGGCCCCGCACTGACAATTGCAGAGCGCTGCCACAGTGATTTTTTATCAAAAGCAAATGGTTGCATTTCAACGGGCACATCGGCCACTCGACTGTCGAGCATTTTGACATAACCGCCTAAGGGGATGATCGAAAGACTGTATTCAGTGCCATCTTTCCCCATTCGTTTCCAGATCGCTCGTCCAAAGCCAATCGAAAACTTTTCAACTTTAACCCCACACTTTCTCGCGACCCAAAAATGACCATACTCATGTACCGCCACTAAGATTCCTAGGGCGACTACAAAGGCGATAAAGTTCCACAAAATGCCACTCATAACATGCGCTCTTTTAAGGTTTGATTAGCAAAACTGCGAGCTATTGTATCTAGCTCAAGTAGGCTTTCCAAATTATAAGAATGTAACGGGCTGTGAGTCCCACAAACTTTAGACAATACCTTATCATTGATAGTTGCGATATCAGTAAAACGAATTTGACCTCGCAAAAAAGCATCGACAGCAACTTCATTGGCTGCATTTAATGATGTTGTTGCATGTTGCCCCAAGTAACACGCATCAATAGCCAATTGTAAGCACGGGTAGCGTTGATAATCGACCGCCATAAAAGTCAACTCACTCAAACGCGTAAAATCAAGTGGTCGAACACCGGCTGTAATACGTTGAGGATAGGCCAAAGCCTGGGCTATTGGCGTGGCCATATCTGGCTCACCAAGTTGTGCGATCACAGAACCGTCTTGGTACTGAACCATTGAATGAATTACAGACTGAGGATGGATCAGAACATTCAACTGATCACGCGAGGCATTAAAAAGCCATTTAGCCTCGATGTATTCTAACCCTTTATTCATCATGGTTGCCGAATCAACAGAAATTTTAGGCCCCATAGACCAATTAGGATGAGCAATCGCCTGCTCAGGAGTCACATCATGCAATGAAGCAACATCACTATAGCGAAAAGGGCCACCGGAACCGGTAAGCAGAATATGAGAAATGCCATTGGCAGAAAGATCACACCGTCCCAATTTGGCTTGAGCATCAACAGGCAAACATTGGAAAATCGCATTATGCTCACTATCAACGGGCAACAGCGTCGCACCATACGTGTCAACAGCATCAATAAATAGCTGACCAGACATCACTAACGCTTCTTTATTTGCTAATAATATTCGCTTGCCTGCCTTAACGGCGGACATGGTTGGGATAAGCCCGGCAGCACCCACAATGGCTGCCATCACGGTATCGACTTCTTCATGAGCAGCGACGTAGCACATCGCTTCTTCGCCATACAACACTTCGGTTGTCAAATGTAAAGCAGTTAGTTGTTCTGTCAACAACTGAGCAGCGGTAGCATCGGCCATCACGGCATATTTAGGTCGCCATGTTTGGCAAAGCTCACGCATTTTGGTTACATTTCGCCCAGCGGCTAACGCCACAATGGTAAACCGGTCAGGATTCTCAGCAACAACTTTAAGCGTACTGGATCCAATAGACCCCGTCGCTCCCAGAATCGTTAATTTACACATATCCAAAAAATGCCATGGTTTCAGTCGAGCAATATCGCATCGCTCGACATTAGAATAAGAAATAGAGAAGCGCGAACACAGGGAAAGCGGCCGTCAGACTATCAATTCGGTCTAAAATCCCCCCATGTCCGGGAATAAGATTACTGCTATCTTTGATCCCTGAGACTCGTTTGAACATGCTTTCAACTAGGTCTCCCAAAACAGAAATTACCACCGTGATCAAAATGGTCAGCATCATAATAAAAGAGGAGGTAAATTGAATTGAAAAAACATCAGCAAAAAACCACCCAACCATCATCGCAGCGACAACGCCCCCCATTAACCCTTCAATCGTCTTGTTTGGGCTAACCGCTGGTGCCATTTTATGCTTGCCAAAGCTCTTACCGGCGAAATAAGCACCACTATCGGCCGCCCAGACAATCAAGCAAACAAATAGAACTAATTTCGCACCATGGTAACTATCAACAGTAAAATGTTCAGCGCGTAAAAAAATCACACTCCAGAAAAAAGGCAATAAAGTGAGTAAACCAAACAGGTGACGGACGGTATTGGATGACTCCCAGCAACCACGAGATTTAGGATAGGTAACCGCGAGCACACTAGAAAAAACCCACCAAACCGAACCAGTCATGAGCATAGCACTCTGAATCGACGATAACTCACTCGATAAAGCCAGTTGAGGTGCAAGGAAAAAATAGCTCACTCCCCCTGCAACAACGCTCGGGATTAACGCTAAATAGCGAGACGAGGAAGAAACAAACTGAGTCCATTCCCAAAACCCCAAAAAGGTGACCAAGGCTAGAGCCAAAATAAATCCGCTTAGCGGGAGAAAAAAAATCCCAGCAATAACCAAGGGGGCAAGTAAGAGCGCTGTAATAATTCTCTGCTTCAAACTTAGACGTCCTATTTTATGATGTCATCAATGCCTTAATTTGCTCACCGGTACAACCAAACCGTCGCTCCCGATTCACAAACCAAGTCATGGCTTCAATTAAACTCTCTTCACCAAACTCTGGCCAAAAAACCGGGGTAAAGTACATTTCTGCGTAGGCTAACTGCCAAAGCATAAAATTACTGATCCGACATTCACCACTGGTACGGATCAGCAGATCGACCTCAGGAAGGTCGGCCATTGTAAGATGGTTAGCAACAACGCCTTCGTCAATTTCATCTACCGAAAGATCACCGCAGCTGACTTTGGTTGCAATCTCACGCACCGCCTGGGTAATGTCCCATTTGCCACCATAATTCGCCGCAATATTAATTACCATCCCAGTATTGTTTTGAGTCAAAGCTTCTGCTTGGGCTATTTTACTTTGTAACCGCTGGCTGAAGCGACTTTTGTCCCCAATTATGCGAAGGCGTAGATTATTCTTGTGTAATTTTTTGACCTCGGTAGATAGAACGCTAATAAAGAGCTCCATCAATACACCGACTTCCTCTTCAGGACGCCGCCAATTTTCACTGCTAAAAGCAAATAAAGTGACAGCTTTTATCCCTAATTTCGCGGCGGTTGTGATCGTTTTACGTACTGCTGAAACCCCATTTTTATGACCAAAAACCCTAGGTTTACCTTGCGCTTTCGCCCAACGACCATTGCCGTCCATAATGATTGCGATATGCTTGGGAAGAACATCTGAAGAGAGTGGCGAATTTTGCATAGAAACGTAATGATGACAAAAAGATGATGAAGGGTAGCATAAAAAAACGCTGCACTGCGAGCACAGCGTTTTTTTACATGTTGTTATGAAATTAAACTTCCATTAGCTCTTTTTCTTTGGACGCTAATACTTCATCAATTTTCTTGACGGCGACATCCGTTAGCTTTTGGATCTCATCTTGAGCTTTACGTTCTTCATCTTCTGAAATTTCTTTATCTTTCAAAAGAGCTTTAAGATCGTTGTTTGCATCACGACGAATATTACGTACGGCAACACGTCCACCTTCAGCTTCTCCTCGCACAATCTTAACTAGATCACGGCGACGCTCTTCTGTGAGTGGTGGCAGTGGTACACGAATTACCGTCCCAGCAGACATTGGGTTAAGGCCAAGATCAGACATTAAAATCGCTTTTTCGACTTTAGGGGTCAGTTCTTTATCAAATACCGTAATCGCTAGCGTACGGGCATCTTCTGCCACGACATTAGCAATTTGGTTGAGTGGTGTTGCTGCACCATAGTATTCAACTGACAAGCCAGAAAGTAAACTTGGATGAGCGCGGCCAGTACGAATTTTAGAAAGGTTATTCTTTAGCGCTTCAACACTTTTTTCCATACGCTCTTGAGCGTCTTTTTTGATCTCATTAATCACAATATCACCTTAATTCTTATTTCATCTTGAGCGTGATTATACTGCGGCACTGATTAGTGTACCTTCCGCTTCACCCATGACCACACGGCGTAACGCGCCTGGTTTATTCATATTAAAGACACGGATTGGCATCTTGTGATCGCGTGCTAAAGTAAAGGCTGCAAGATCCATCACTTTAAGTTCTTTGTCCAGTACATCGCTGTAAACCAGTTTATCATACAGTTGAGCATCAGGGTTAGCTACAGGGTCAGCACTGTAGACTCCGTCTACTTTTGTCGCTTTTAAGACCACATCGGCTTCAATTTCAATACCACGTAAACAAGCAGCAGAATCTGTCGTAAAGAAAGGGTTACCGGTACCCGCCGAAAAAATAACCACTCGACCTTGACGCAATTGGCTAATCGCATCAGCCCAATTGTAATCATCACACACGCCTTTTAGTGGAATAGCAGACATCACACGAGCATTGACATACGCACGGTGCAGAGCGTCACGCATTGCTAAACCGTTCATCACGGTTGCCAACATTCCCATGTGGTCACCCACAACTCGATTCATTCCCGCAGCGGCAAGCCCTGCACCTCGAAATAAATTGCCGCCACCGATCACGACACCAACTTGAACCCCCAATTCCACGAGTTCTTTCACTTCCTGTGCCATGCGATCAAGCACAGCAGGGTCGATACCAAAACCTTCATCGCCTTGTAATGCTTCGCCGCTTAATTTTAACAAAATACGCTGATACGCGGGTTTAGGGTTCGTTGTCATGGATTTTACCTTCCAAAGAGTGTTGTGAATTAACCGTCATGAATAGACTTGCCGTATAAATATATTCATCACGACTAAGATTACCGCATTCGTAAAAAGACCGCAGCCTTGGCTACGGTCTTAATGGTGTAATCAAATAACGATTAACCTTTTTGAGCCATTGCTACTTCTTCAGCAAAGCTTAGGCCTTCTTGTTTTTCAATACCTTCACCTACTTCTAGGCGAACGAATGAAGAAACTGAAGCACCTTTTTCTTTCAGAATTTCACCAACGGTTTTCTTGGGTTCCATCACGAAAGCTTGACCGGTTAGAGAAACTTCGCCGGTGAATTTCTTCATGCGGCCTTCAACCATTTTCTCTGCGATTTCTTTTGGTTTACCTTCGTTCATTGCGATTTCAACTTGAACTTCACGTTCTTTCGCAACAACGTCAGCAGGAACATCTTCAGGGTTTACATACTCTGGACGAGAAGCCGCTACGTGCATCGCAATGTGTTTCAACGTTTCTGCATCTGCAGCACCTGCAACAACCACACCGATACGAGAGCCGTGGCTGTATGAAGCCAAATCTTGGCCTTCGATATATTGAACGCGACGGATGGTGATGTTTTCACCAATTTTAGCCACGAGTGCAATACGAGTCTCTTCGAATTGAGCTTGTAGTGCTTCTACGTCGACTTTAGACGCAAGAGCAGCTTCTGCAACTTCATTAGCAAACGCTAGGAAGTTACCATCTTTTGCAACGAAGTCAGTTTGGCAGTTGATTTCAACAAGAGCAGCAATGCCCTCGCCTTGTTTAATGATGATAGTTCCTTCAGCAGCGATGTTACCTGCTTTTTTCGCCGCTTTCGCAGCGCCGCTTTTACGCATGTTTTCAATCGCTAATTCGATATCGCCATTGGTTTCAACAAGCGCTTTCTTACATTCCATCATACCTGCGCCAGTACGTTCACGCAGTTCTTTAACTAGAGCAGCAGTAACAGCCATTCTCTATTCCTCAGTTGATTCTGGATATGGTAAAAATTGGGGGCCTATCGATTCGGCCCCCAATGCTAACGATCACCTAACCTATACTATTTATTATAATAGATAGAACTAAGTGTGACTCAGAGCCGCAAATTATTCCGCTTCAACAAAGCCGTCTTTTTCAGCAACAGCCGCTAGATCTTTGTTGCGACCTTCGTTAACTGATTCAGCAGCGGCGTTCAAGTATAGTTGAACAGCACGGATTGCATCATCGTTACCTGGGATAACGTAATCAACACCATCTGGGTTAGAGTTAGTATCAACAACAGCAAATACTGGAATGCCTAGGTTGTTTGCTTCTTTAACTGCGATGTGCTCGTGATCAGCATCGATAACGAATAGAGCGTCTGGTAGACCACCCATATCTTTGATACCACCAAGAGATTTCTCTAATTTCTCCATTTCACGGGTACGCATTAGAGCTTCTTTCTTAGTCAGTTTCTCAAAAGTACCGTCTGTTGACTGAACTTCAAGATCTTTTAAACGTTTGATTGACTGACGAACTGTTTTCCAGTTAGTTAGCATACCGCCTAACCAGCGGTTGTTTACGTAGTATTGGTTACTTGCAATTGCAGCTTCTTTAACAGCTTCAGATGCAGCGCGCTTAGTACCTACGAAAAGAACTTTCCCTTTTTTCTCACCGATTTTAGTCATTTCAGCAAGTGCTTCATTGAACATTGGTACGGTTTTTTCTAGGTTGATGATATGAACTTTGTTACGAGCGCCAAAGATGAATGGTTTCATTTTTGGGTTCCAGTAACGAGTCTGGTGACCAAAGTGAACACCCGCTTTTAGCATATCGCGCATTGATACAGTTGCCATTATATAATCCTCTATGGGGTTAGGCCTCCACATCCCCCATGCATCCGACTTCTCAGTGACCACTGGAAGCACCCCGGAACACGTGTCGGAATGTGTGTGATTTAAAGTTAAATGTGTATGGAGCCGATCTAACTCGTCAAACATGAAGAAAATAGACCAGTATTCCGGCGCGCTTTATACCATATTTAGCCGCAATGTGGCTAGTAATAATTACTTGACGACTGGCTATCATCAACAGGCCAACACGATGACGAGAATAAAAGATACCCAAACAACCTGGCGTTGCAGGTAGGCGGGGGATATCAATTCTCTATAATTCTCATTCTTATCTAAGTCGCTTCTTGCGCTTCCTTTTTGCACTGTTACAATATTGCGATTGGCACGGGAGTGCATAAAAATGAGTAGAGAAAGCCGATGTCTGTAAAAATTAAAAATGCTGAAGAGATTGAAAAAATGCGAATCGCAGGTCGACTCGCAGCAGAGGTTCTAGAAATGATCGAGCCCCATGTAAAACCGGGGATAACGACAGAACAACTAGACAAAATTTGTCACCAGTATATCACTGAAGTACAAGGCGCAATTCCAGCACCGCTTAATTATCATGGCTTTCCAAAGTCCATTTGCACCTCGATTAATCATATTGTTTGCCATGGCATCCCAGCCTCACAAGATACTTATTTTGGACAAATCCTGCGCCCGGCGGTACTTAAAGAGGGCGACATTATGAATATCGATGTCACAGTAATTAAAGATGGTTACCATGGTGATACCTCCAAAATGTTCCTCGTCGGTGAGGTTTCTCCGGCTGATAAACGCCTCTGTTTTGTCGCACAAGAGTGTTTGTATCTATCCCTGAAAAAAGTTAAACCCGGTATACAGTTAGGTGAGATTGGTACCGCGATTGAAAAACACATCAAAACCAACAATAAAAATAATCCTCGCCTGAAATTTTCGATTGTGCGTGATTATTGTGGGCATGGTATTGGGGCTGAGTTTCATGAAGAGCCACAAGTGGTGCATTACCGCAATAATGATCGCACAGTCTTGCGTGAAGGAATGATTTTCACCATTGAACCGATGATCAACGCGGGTAAATTTGGTTGCCGGCTTGATGATGAGGACAACTGGACTGTCTATACCGCAGACAACAAAAATTCAGCGCAATGGGAGCACACCTTATTGGTCACCGCTGATGGCTGTGAAATTTTAACTTTACGTGAAGAAGAAACCATCCCTCGTATTTTTCACAACGCCTAATAGCCAAAAGCGGTCAGCTCTATCAATATGCTATAAAGGAGCGCTTGTTATGCCTTCTTACTTATCTCCGCTTCGTTTTACTAACGAACAGCTCAATGTCGACGAATTAAAGCAACAATTAGATTGCTTTTCTCTTTATCAGCGACAAAAGTTTTTAGCCCGTCACCCTGTGACAGACCTTGTGCTTGGTCGTGCAGAATATATGGATTTATTACTGCATCGACTGTGGCAGCAATTTGGCTTTAATCATCATCCTGAAATTGCCCTCGCTGCTGTTGGCGGATATGGACGCGGTGAACTCCACCCGCTCTCTGACATTGATATTTTGATCGTATCAGAGCATAAATTAGCCGATGAACTAGGGCGTAAGATCAGTGAATTTATCACGCTATTATGGGATTTACGCTTGGAGGTTGGCCATGCGGTACGGACATTATCTGAATGTGCTGAAATTGGCCGAGAAGATTTAACCGTTGCGACGAACCTACAAGAAGCTCGCTTACTTTGCGGTAGCGAAACCGTCTTTTTACAACTCCAATCGCTTGTCGACTCTGATTCTTTTTGGCCAAGCGAAACGTTTTACCAAGCAAAGATTCAAGAGCAACGTGCCCGCCATGCTCGCTATCATGATACTACCTATAATCTTGAGCCCGACATAAAATCCACCCCAGGAGGTTTAAGAGATATCCATACGTTAAGTTGGGTTGCTCGCCGCCATTTTGGTGCTAAAACACTGTATGAAATGAGCCGCTTTGGTTTTCTCACTGATGCAGAATATCGAGAGTTAGTCGAATGCCAAGACTTTTTATGGCGCATCCGTTTTGCCCTACACCTTGAGCTTAAACGCTACGACAACCGATTAACCTTCGCTCATCAAGCACAAGTGGCTGAACACCTCGGTTTTACTGGCGAAGGAAATCGTCCAGTAGAAATGATGATGAAAGAGTTCTACCGAACTTTACGTCGTGTGGCAGAATTGAACAAAATGCTACTAAAACTGTTTGATCAAGCGATCTTAAATCATGGTCAAGAGAGCAAACCAGAAATCATTGATGATGATTTCCAACGCCGAGGAGCATTAATTGAAGCCCGTAAACCGGCACTTTTCCAGGCTCGGCCAGAAACCATATTGGATATGTTTTTACATATTGCCAGCGATTCCACCATTCAAGGTGTTGCCCCTTCGACCATGCGTCAATTACGTACCGCTCGCCGTCGATTAAATAAATTTCTACACACCATCCCTCTCGCTCGAGAAAAGTTTATGGCACTAACCCGCCATCCGAATGCCCTGCACAAAGCATTCGGTCAAATGCATAAATTGGGGGTATTAGCGGCCTATCTTCCGCAATGGAGTCAAATTGTTGGGCAGATGCAATTTGACCTATTTCATGCTTATACCGTCGATGAGCACAGCGTTCGATTACTTAAACACATCAACTTATTTAATGATGAAAAAAATCGCTCCAAACACCCTATTTGTTGTGAAATATACCCGAAAATACAAAAAAAAGAATTATTGATTATTGCGGCTATATTCCATGACATAGCCAAAGGGCGCGGCGGTGATCACTCTGAAATCGGAGCAGTTGAAGCTTACGACTTCTGCATTGAACATGGGCTCTCTAAGCCCGAAGGTAAACTTGTGGCCTGGTTGGTACAACACCATCTGTTAATGTCAGTCACAGCCCAAAGACGTGATATTTACGATCCTGATGTTATTATTGAGTTTGCCAAAAAAGTGCGCGATGAAGAACATCTCGAATATTTAGTCTGCTTAACGGTTGCTGATATTTGTGCCACCAACCCTGAGCTTTGGAACAGTTGGAAACGTACCTTGCTGGCAGAATTGTTCTATTCCACTCAAAGAGCGCTAAGGCGTGGACTAGAGCACCCGGTCGATATCCGGGAGCGAATTCGTCATAACCAACAAATGGCATCCGCTTTACTGCGCAAGGAAGGATTCGCCAGCCGTCGCATTGAACTCCTCTGGCAACGTTTTAAAGCAGATTATTTCTTACGTCACACACATAAGCAGATCGCTTGGCACGGTAGCCACCTACTCACTCATCATGATGCAAACCAACCGTTAGTCTTAATTAGTAAAAAAGCCACTCGAGGAGGAACGGAGGTGTTCGTATACACCAAAGACCAACCCGCATTATTTGCGACCGTTGTGGCAGAATTAGACAGGCGTAATCTAAACGTTCATGACGCACAAATCATGACCAGTAAAGACGGATATGTACTCGATACCTTTATGGTCTTAGATCATAACGGACAAGCAATTGAAGAGTTACGACATAAATCATTGGTAAAGCATCTCGTGCATGTATTGCATGATGGTCGCCCAACAAAAATTAAAACTCGCCGCATACCTCGTAATTTGCAACACTTTAACGTACCGACTCAAGTTGATTTTCTCCCCACTAAAAGTAAGAAACGCACCTTAATGGAGTTTGTGGCACTCGATACCCCTGGATTACTTGCCACCGTTGGGGCAACCTTTTCTGAACTCAATATTAACCTTCATGCCGCCAAAATTACTACGATTGGTGAACGCGCCGAAGATTTATTTATTCTCACCAGTACCAATGGGGGAAAGTTAACAGAAGCAGAAGCAACGGCATTGCGTGAGCGGTTAATTGAAAATGTAGCCAGTCTCGCGCCTTAACCGATATCAGCCAGATCACGATAACCTATTTATTGTTGTGTATGGGGAGGAAGAATATCCTCTCCCAAACCGATAACTCTAGCGCAAGTTTTCGCGGATTAGCTAGTTTAACCACCCCGCCCACGCACCGATCACCACAAGCATAAACGCCGATATAACACCCGCAACAATATCATCTAACATGATACCTAGCCCGCCATCAATACGTTTATCCAACCATCCAATCGGCCACGGTTTGACCATATCAAAGAAACGAAACAGAACAAAGCCACTCACTAACCAACGCCAATCCCAAACCGGTAACTGAAGAAAAGGAACGATAAACATCGTTATCCAAAATCCAACAAATTCATCCCATACAATAGAGCCATGATCATGAACTTTCATGTCCGTTGCTGTCAGTTGGCATATTTTCACGCCAATGAAGCAAGCAAATAAGACCAATAGTGAATAAAGCCAGATAGGGAGATGAGCCAATAGTAAATAAAAAGGAACAGCGGCTAGTGTTCCCATTGTGCCGGGAATAATCGGGGATAAACCACTCCCAAAGCCGGTTGCTAATAAATGCCAAGGATTACGCATAGAAAGGCGTGAAATTGGATGACTCATACTGACTCCTTAAAATGATCAAATCCGGTCAAAGACCAATCAAGCTTCTCACCTTGACGAATAAGCTCGACAACACCCTGTGGGCGAATTTGGCCAATACAGGTTATCTTGCTCGCGGTATGAGCCAATGCACTCTCTAGCGAACCTTTATTTTCTTCCGGAACAGTAAAACAGAGTTCGTACTCTTCACCACTCGTTAAAGCATATTGCTGGGCAAGGACATCATCCCCTGTAAACTGCTTTAATTCGTTCGAAAGCGGTAAGGCATCCACCTCAATACGCGCTCCCACTTGAGAGCGATGTAAAATATGCCTTAAATCTGCCATTAAACCATCCGAGATATCAATCGCCGCAGAAGCAAGGTTTAGTAAGGCTTGGCCAACCAAGACTCGCGGAGTAGAGAGATAATGACGCTGCTGTAATTCCGCAGCGAAGGGACGCGCTCGTTTCGTCGGATCAAGAATAACCTCTAATCCGGCTTTGCTATCACCAAGTTCGCCAGTCACATAAATCCAATCCCCCACTTTTGCCTGATCACGCAGTAATGCTTTATCTTGAGGAACAAACCCATGTACCGTCAGGGTAATCGAAAGCGGCCCCTTGGTGGTATCACCACCAATCAACTGGATATTATAGTAGTTGGCTAAATCAAAAAAAGCGCGACAAAAAGGCGCAAGCCATGCTTCGTCTACCGTTGGTAAGGTTAACGCCATCGAGACCCAAGCAGGAGTGGCTCCCATTGCAGCTAAGTCGCTAATATTAGAAGCTAGCGCTTTATGCGCAACCCAAGCAGGATTAGCATCAGCTAAGAAATGAGTTCCCGCCACTAATGTATCGGTACTGATTGCCACTCGGACATTATCAGGGATATCGACAATAGCACAATCATCACCAAGGGTTAAATGTACATCTTTACGCTGAGGCTGACGGGCAGAGAAGTATTTTTCAATTAAGTTAAATTCACCAAACATCGGAGCGATCCCTACGCTTGCAAGCAGAATTTATGAGTACAGAAAAAGGGGAATAGTTCGATATTTATCCGTAGTCATATTATAGAAAAAAGGCCAGCAGATGCTGACCTTGATTAGGGTCTGTTGACCCTAGTAACATTAGGCTTTTTTTCGCACATGAGGAGCGGCTTTATCCAACACTCCATTAATAAACTTGTGGCTATCTTCTGCGGCAAACACTTTTGCAAGCTCAATCGCTTCGTTTATCACCACTTTATAGGGCACATCTTCACGTCGAGTCATCTCATACATTGCTAGGCGAAGCAACGCAAGCTCCATCATATCAAGATCTTGCATTGGACGAGAAACAAACGGACGTAATTTACTATCCAGTTCAGTATGGTTAAGAACAACACCAGTTAAAAGATCACGGAAGTACGTAACATCTGTTTCTGGCGCTGCCAGAGCAGGCTCTGCGGCGTGATGTTCTTCTTCATCATACTTACCACTGGACAAGAACTGCTCTTCAATCGTCGCCACATTCTCTTTAGTAATTTGCCATGAATAAATCGCTTGTAGTGCAAATTGGCGTGCATTACGACGTGCGGCTGGTTTCACACTGGCCCCCATTAGGAATCAATTTCAGAAAGAACGTTAATCATCTCAAGTGCGCTTAGTGCGGCTTCAGCACCTTTATTACCAGCCTTGGTTCCTGCGCGTTCAATAGCTTGATCGATGGTATCTACAGTCAAAACACCAAATGCCACCGGAATACTAAACTCCAGTGAAACGTGGGCCAGACCTTTATTCATTTCACTACAAACATAGTCAAAGTGCGGCGTACCGCCACGAATAACTGAGCCGAGCGATACAATGGCATCAAATTTACCCGTTTTCGCGACACGCTGTGCCACAAGAGGAAGCTCAACGGCTCCTGGACAACGAACAACGGTAATATTATCGTCGCTCACTTGGCCATGACGCTTCAAAGTGTCGATGGCTCCAGACAATAGACTTTCGTTGATAAAACTATTGAAACGAGAAATCACAATCGCAATTTTAGCATTGGGTGCTGGGAAACCACCTTCAATCACTTTCATAAGCTTTCCTTTAACTCTATTCATCAAGTGAGAATCGCCGGATTCTAGCACAAATTTGTGAGCGATATCTAATGGAAATTACCCACACTCGCATCACGACGAAATTCACTTACAGGTTAATCTCACAAAACCTGCATGATTCTGCATTTTATACCTTATCCGTCTCTAGGGTCTCTAGAAAATGATAAAGTAGGACTTTATTCACATACGTATTCAACCACGTTTAGGCCAAAACCGCCCAAAGCATGGTATTTCTTATTAGGCGATGAGAGTAAGCGCATGTCGGTGATCCCCAAATCGGCTAAAATTTGTGAACCAACACCGACTCGACGAGAAGTGCCTTGTTTTTTGGCTAAAGTAGGGGCTTCACCTTTATCTTGCTGCTCAAAGATTTTTATCCGATGTAACAACAAATCTGTCGACTCTTCATTACCAAGGATAACCAGTACCCCACCTTGTTGGCCGATACGTTGCATAGCTTGGTCTAAACTCCAGCTACGTTCAGCACTACGATCACTGCGCAATAAGTCGGTAAAGGTATCTTGTAGATGAACTCTCACCAAAGGCGCTTGAGTGGATACGGCTTCTTTTTTCAAGGCAAAATGAATTTGGTTATCGATCACGTCACGATAAGTCACAAGTTCAAATTCACCAAATTCAGTCGGCAATTGGCATTGTGCCACCCGTTCAATGGTAGTTTCAGTATGATTTCGATATTCAATCAGATCAGCGATCGTCCCTAATTTAATACCATGTTTTTTCGAAAAAATTTCCAGGTCAGGACGACGAGCCATAGTGCCATCTTCATTTAAGATTTCGACAATCACAGAAGCTGGCTCTAAACCGGCTAGGCGGGCTAAATCACACCCGGCTTCTGTGTGCCCCGCACGGGTTAACACTCCACCATCTTGCGCCGCGAGTGGAAAGATATGTCCAGGTTGAACCAAGTCCGCAGCCTTTGCATTGGGGGCGACTGCAGCTTGCACAGTGCGCGCACGATCCGCGGCAGAAATGCCAGTAGTGACACCTTCAGCCGCTTCAATAGAAACGGTAAAGTTTGTCGTATACTGGGCATTATTGTCTTGTACCATTGGGGCAAGACCAAGGTGCTGACAACGTGTTTTCGTCATGGTTAAACAGATCAATCCACGTCCATGCGTTGCCATAAAGTTGATCGCTTCGGGGGTAATATGCTCAGCGGCCATAATCAGGTCGCCTTCATTCTCTCGGTCTTCATCATCCATCAAGATGACCATTTTACCTAAACGGATATCTTCAATGATGTCTTGAGGTGTACTAATTGCCATCGTTCTTTTCCTATAAACTCGCTATCGCCGATATTAATGCCTTGATCAAGATAGACACTAAGCAAAACCGTTTTGTTGTAAGAATTCCATCGTTAAACGAGATTGAGGGGCGGCTTCATGACCATCACCTCGGAGTAATCGCTCTAAATAACGCGCCAGTACATCAATTTCTAAATTTACTTTATGGCCGGGCTTGAATGTATCGATGGTAGTTTCTTGTGAGGTATGTGGCACAATGGTCAATTTGAATGCCCCTTGGCGCAATGCATTAACGGTTAAACTAATACCATCGACCGTTATTGAGCCTTTTTCTGCAACATATTTATCCAGCGCCGAAGGTAAACTAACCCAAAACTCTAGTGCTCGTCCCACTCGGTGTTGCTCTAGTATTTCACCAACCCCATCCACATGACCTGACACGATATGCCCGCCCAATCGGGTGGTTGGCAGCATGGCTTTTTCTAAGTTAACCTTTGCACCAACTTGATAATGGGCAAAAGCCGATTTATTAAGCGTTTCTAATGAAAGATCAGCACGATAGCTGTGCGATGTCATCTCAACAACCGTCAAACAGACTCCGTTGGTGGCAATACTATCGCCTAATCTGACATCACTCATCGCCAGCTTACCAGTATCGACGGTGATAGAGACATCTTCACCTTGTTGAGTTATCGCGGTTAATGTCCCAACCGCTTCAATAATTCCAGTAAACATAATTTCGAATCTTATTGTTTTAAGGTTGCGGTTAAACGGAGATCGGGCCCAATCATTCGACAATCTTTGATCTCCAACTCTGGTACCTGTTCCATTTCAGTTAAGCCTAATGTACCAAACAGGCCTCGACCATCACTGCCCATAATCTTGGGAGCCAAATAAACAATCAGTTCGTCGACTAATCGCTCGGCTAATAATGTATTCGCTAAAGTGGCTCCAGCTTCAACCCAAAGATGATTGATATTTTCTTGCAGTGCTAACGTTGCCAAGGTTTGGCGAAGATCTAATCGACCTTGTTGATCCAACTCCACACACACCTCCGCTTGCTGTTGGGCGACACGTAAAACAGGTGATTCGACTTGATAAAGACGCAAAGCAGAGTGAAGCTGATGCTGGCGATCTAAAATGACTCGTGTTGGTTGCCGAAGATCACATTCAGGATATGATGTCCGCAACTCACTTGGTAACTCAGACCAACGTACCGCCAGCGAAGCACTGTCACTTAATACTGTTTGGCTAGTCGATAAAATAGCCCCCGCCTGTGCACGGTAAACTTGCACATCTTGACGAGCTTGTGACGAGGTGATCCATTGGCTACAACCATTAGCAAGTGCCGTTTGCCCATCAAGACTAGCAGCTAGTTTGAGCTGAACAAAAGGCATGCCGGTTTGCATTCGCTTAATAAAAGCGAAGTTAAGCGCTTTCGCCTCACGCTCAAGTAGCCCAACCACCACCTCAATGTTAGCCGCTCTCAACATAGCAATCCCACGACCAGAAACTTGCGGATTTGGATCTTGCATCGCACAAATGACTTTGCTAACACCAGCGTTGATTAAGCCTTTCGCGCAAGGTGGTGTTCTTCCGTAATGAGAACAGGGTTCTAATGTAACATAGGCCGTTGCTCCTTGAGCTTGATCCCCAGCCATTCGCAGTGCATGAACTTCGGCATGAGGTTGCCCAGCTCGATAATGAAACCCTTCTCCTACGACCTTATCACCGCGTGTTATCACACAACCCACATTGGGATTTGGTGCAGTCGTAAATCGACCTCGCTCTGCAAGTTTCAGTGCATAGGCCATCATTTGATAATCAAAAGCAGTAAAGTTGGGCATTCTGGGACTCAAATTCAATTTTCTAGTTTGGCTATCTCTTCACCAAACTCTCGGATATCTTCAAAGCTACGATAGACTGAGGCAAAACGGATATAAGCAACTTTGTCTAACTCTTTGAGTTGATCCATCACCAAATTACCAATCAGTTGGCTAGGAACTTCACGCTCACCGGTCGCACGCAGTTTAGATTTTATATTGCTGATCGCTAGCTCTATCGCATCGGCACTCACTGGGCGTTTTTCTAGTGCTCGCTGCATACCACCGACCATTTTTTCTTCGTCAAATGGCTCTCGATTACCATTCGACTTTATCACTTTTGGCATCACAAGTTCGGCCGTCTCAAAGGTAGTAAAGCGCTCACTGCAAGCTAAACATTGCCGGCGACGGCGTACTTGATGCCCATCAGCGACCAAGCGAGAGTCGATGACTTTCGTCTCATTTTCAGAACAAAAAGGACAATGCATATTACCTCCATAACTAGACGCTCAGTGTACCTAAATGCGAATATGAACAAAAGTAAAAGGGGCTTGCTTGCCCCTTTTCTCAACCTGTTAACGCAAATTTGTTAAGTGTGACCAACTTAGCCTTATCATCAAGGCTAACTTTACTGACGAGATAAGTAATTAGCTTTACCAACCCATTTATAGCTAGTCAGTTCTTCTAATCCCATTGGCCCTCGTGCATGCAATTTTTGAGTGGATACCGCCACTTCCGCGCCTAAGCCAAATTGAGCACCATCAGTAAAACGGGTTGACGCATTAACATAAACTGCCGCTGAGCCAGCAGAATTAATGAATACTTCGGCATTAAAAAGATCATTGGTCATAATCGCATCGGAGTGGCTTGCATTATGTGTACGCATGTGTTCAATCGCTTCATGCACATCTTTGACCACTTTTACCCCTAAGGTATAACTGAGCCATTCAGTATCAAAATCACCCGCCTCTGCAGTACGAATGTCACGCGCTTCACTCATCAAGGTTTTGGCCTGATTGTCCGCGACAAAAGCAACTTTATGATTGAGTTTGACAAGCAATTTTTTAAGTAGCGGTTGCGCAATCGCCTCATGAACTAACAAGGTGTCCAATGAGTTACAGGCAGAAGGACGCTGTGTTTTGGCATTTTCAATCACATCAACCGATTTATCGAGATCAGCACTTGCATCAACAAAAATATGGCTGATGCCAAACCCGCCAATGATGACTGGAATTGTACTGTTTTCTTTGCACATTTTATGCAATCCAGCCCCACCTCGTGGAATAATCATATCCACATACTCATCCAGTTTGAGTAATTGGGCAACCGACTCACGAGCGGGGTTTTCAATATACTGAATCGCTGCGATGGGTAATTGAGCTTTGACTAATGCCGACTGGATCACTTTAACCAATTCCATATTGGAAAAAAAAGTCTCTTTGCCGCCACGTAAAATGGCCGCATTACCCGTTTTTAAACATAAAGCGGCAATATCAATCGTCACATTAGGTCGAGCTTCATATATCACCCCAACAACGCCAAGCGGAACACGACGTTTGGCGAGAGACATACCGTTTGCTAACACTTTACCGTCGATTTCACCGCCGACTGGATCTGGCAAGCTGATCACATTACGTACATCAGTGGCGATAGCATCTAAACGTGCTTCATTCAGGAGCAGACGATCGAGCAGAGCATCACTCAGTCCCGCTTGTTTACCTGATGCAATGTCTTTTGCATTCGCCGCTAAAATAACGGCCGCATTGGCTTCGAGTTCATCAGCAATCATAGCTAATGCTCGGTTTTTCTGTGCGGTTGATGCGGTGGCAAGTTGGAAAGAGGCCGCTTTTGCCGCTTGGCCCATTTGGATTAAATCCACGCTGTTTCTCCCTATTCTTGAATGACAACCATATTGTCACGATGGATCACTTCAGCACCATAATCGTATCCGAGAATATCGATGATCATTTTGCTGTGTTTACCGGCAATTTTTGCTAAATCACCACTTGAATAAGCGCTGATTCCTCGGGCAATTAAATGTTGATGCTGATCTTTGACGCGAATCACTTCACCACGAGCAAATTTCCCTGCCACTCGAACCACCCCTTTCGCTAATAAACTACTGCCTTTTTCAAGCAAAGCATTCGCCGCACCCAAATCAATAATAATGTCGCCTGATGCTGCAGGGCCAGCTAATATCCAACGTTTGCGATTCTCCAGAGCCTCTTCTAATGCCAAAAACCGTGTACCTTGTGGGTGATCACTCAGTGAATCAAAAATGACATTTTGAGCACGACCGGCAGCAATAATCACTTCAATTCCGGCACGACGAGCGATATCGGCCGCTTGTAGTTTAGTCGCCATACCGCCAGTACCCAATGTTGTACCACTTCCGCCAGCAATTTTTCGCAAAGTGTCATCAATGGTTTTCACTTCTTTAATCAATTCAGCGTTGGGGTCTTTGCGCGGATCGGCAGTAAATAAGCCTTTTTGATCGGTCAACAGTAACAATTTATCAGCACCGCATAAAATGCCAACCAGAGCTGAGAGGTTGTCGTTGTCACCAACTTTAATTTCATTCGTTGCTACTGCATCATTTTCATTGACGATAGGAACAATATCGTTATCAACCAATGCATTGATAGTGTCACGAGCATTAAGAAAGCGCTCTCGATCGTCTAAATCAGCTCGGGTAAGTAACATTTGCCCTATTTTAATTCCATACAAAGCAAACAGGGATTCCCATGCCTGAATCAACTGACTTTGACCGACCGCCGCTAAAAGCTGCTTACTGGAAATAGCGTGCGGCAAGGCGGGATAACCGAGATGCTCTCGCCCAGCGGCAATCGCGCCAGATGAAACAATCACCACTTTGTGGCCCTGTTTTTTAAGTTCAGCGCATTGGCGAACAAGTTCAACCATATGGGCTCGGTCAAGTGCCAAAGTTCCGCCAGTTAATACACTGGTTCCTAACTTGACCACAACCGTTTGGGGTGTGATTTGGCATTGTTGATTCGTTGTCATGATTTATTCTGCAATGGAAAACATATAAGAGGTGATGTTTTAGCAATCAAGCGCGGGTTGTACAAGAGGAAAAAGAGGTGAAACACCTCTTTTTTTGACGGTTTCTCTATCTTACCCTCAATCTAGACAAATTCATCCGACTGTTGATGTAAAGAGAGAGTAAATAAGAACCGTTCTTGTAACGTTTGCGCGAGTTTTTGATGAAATGCTTGTTGAGTTCTTACGACTTCGAACATTGCTTGCTCTGGGGGAGAGGAAGCATCCCAGTGTCCAGCAACATTATATCGCCCTATTCGATAATTAGCTTCAAATCCGGTATCGGTTTTAGTCAGCTCCATCCACCAGCCCCAAAATTCACGTTTTTCAGGCGATTTTTTATCGTTAATACAAACGGCCAAGCAATCAAAGAGGTATTTCCCTTCTTGGCATTGGCCTTCGCGCAGATAAGGACCAATCGCTTTCAATACTGACAACAAACGGTGGTGGGTTGGTTTTTTTGCCACTTCTGACATTTTATCTCTCCATGTTTAGAATGCCTATTCATTATAATAATCATGCGCTTAAAAAGCGCACAGCATTCACTTTTCACTAATTAAATTGAAAAGTCATCCACAGAGTTGTTCTTCGAGCCATTTTATTGCTAAATCGAGGGATTGCTCATATCCTCGTGAAATACTTTCATCTTTTACCAGTTTTGCTTTTCCTCCTTGACTGAAGGTAGCAATCAAATGGTTATCACTTGCTGGTGATACGGGATCTCCCTCCATAGAAAGGGCTAAAATCGGTACCGGTGTACGCCTTGTCGCCAGTACCCCTTGAACTTTCAATGACCAAGCCATTAATTGAGCCGATAAGCTTGGAATATCAACCGTGTTTTTCCCCAAACGAGACGCCAAAACATCTAAGTACATTTTCGACATCATTTTCATTTTTTCTTGAGAAACAAAAATATCGTGAACAGGTGCCCCAATCGAAACACAGGCTTTTATCTTCGAAGATTCAAGAAAAGAGAGCCGAACCATAGCATTGCCACCAAATCGAAATCCAACGAGTCCAACTCGGCGATGATCCACCCAAGGCAATGGTGCTAACTGATTAAGCACCGCTTGATGTAAGCAAGAGGAATCTTGGGTTAAAGGCCAATGATGACTATGCCCCACTGACGGCATATCTATCGTTAACATCGCGATATTACGTTTAGCTAAATAATCCCTGAACAACCGCCACATATCTGTTTGTAAACTATCTAATCCAGCGCTTACCATCACCACCGGCTGTGGTTCATTCGTATGCGATAAATGTAAATGACCGATAATTTTTTTACCTTGATAGTCAAACTCCAGCGGTTTAATCGTGTATTTGGTCAGCTCAGCCGCTTGTTGATAAGCTTGATTGGCTAAAACACGCGCTTGTATCGCCAGGTTATCTTTTTTTAAATGCGGGTAGCCCGCAATGCTATAACACAAGGAGGCACTGAACATCCGCTCTGCTGCTTGATCCCCGGTTAAAGATTCACTTTGCTTATGGTAGTTTGCTCCAAGCCGAGTCCATTCATAAGTCCAATTTCCACTGTGATACCCTATCACGGTATCGAGCCATTTATCATAGGTTCTCGAATGTTGTGATGAAGCAATACGCGCTAACACTTCTTCTTGATCTATCGGATCAATGCCTAACCATGCCCACTGTAAGCGGCGCAAGTTGCGATACCAGAAGAATGTATCTTGTTCCATCTTTTGTTCGATAAACTCAAGGCTACTGGGCATATACTGAGTTAATGCGGAAGTTTCTTTGGCTTGCTTGTGTTTTTGAAATAACGTTTCAGAAAGATTGTTACTGCTTGAATCAGACATAAGACATCTCGTTATATAAAGCATAGATGCAGTTATACTAATCAAAAAAATGGCCCTTTGCAGGGCCATTTCAGTGATTATTGATCAAAAGTTATCATAAACAAGATGCGTGATTATTTTTGTTTGCGGTTGACCGGTTCAATATAGGATAAAGCCATATCCCAAGGTTGTTCAATCCATGTATCTTGTTCAATGTCAACAATGTATTCATCAACTAACTCTTTTCCTGCTGGTTTAGCACAAACCGTAACGAATTTCGCTTTAGGATACATTTGACGAATCTGGCGCGCTGTATCACCACTATCAACTAAATCATCAACAATTAAAAAACCTTCGCCATCATGTTCTGGAGCTTTTAAAATACTCATGTCGCGTTGGTGATCATGATCGTAACTTGAGATGCATACGGTATCGACATAACGAATCCCTAATTCACGGGCCAAAATAGCAGCCGGAACCAGACCACCTCGGCTGACACCTAGGATACCTTTCCATTGTTCTGCAGGCATTTGACGCTGGGCAAGTTCACGACAAAATTTCTGCATATTGTCCCAAGTGATAACGAATTTTTTACTCATTGTAATTAAACCTAATTGTTTGGAAATTGGGTATGTTTATGCCTCAAGGATAAACTTAATAATAAAGATAGCTGCCATGATCCAGACACTGAGTGACACGTGACGGCCTTTACCACTAAGCAGTTTGATCAACGCATAAGAAATAAAGCCAAGCGCAATGCCTTCTGCGATAGAGAACGTCAGCGGCATTAATAAACAAGTCACCACCGTTGGTGCCGCTTCCGTTAGATCACGCCAATCAATACTGACTAGGCCAGAAAGCATTAGGATGGCAACATAAAACAGAGCTCCTGCCGTTGCATAAGCTGGGATCATGCCCGCTAATGGCGAGAAGAATAATGCAAGCAGAAATAAAATGCCAACCACAACAGCGGTCAATCCTGTTCGTCCACCAGCAGCCACACCAGAAACACTTTCCACAAAAGAAGTGGTATTTGATGTACCAAGCAAAGCGCCAACCGAGGTCGCCGTTGAGTCTGCTAATAAAGCACGATTTAAACGAGGAATTTTACCATCTTTGCCAATAAAGCCAGCCTTACTTGCCACACCAACTAAGGTTCCAGCAGTATCAAACAGATCAACAAATAAGAAAGCAAATACGATCGAGATCATACTAACTTCAAAAATAGCAGAAAAATCTAATTGCATAAAAGTCGGTGCAAGGCTTGGTGGAGTAGACATAACCCCTCCCCAAGTCACATCACCAAATAGAAGTCCAAGAGCTGTTACCGCCAAAATAGCGATCATTACGGCTCCTTGAACACCTCGATGCACTAAAGCAATCGTGAAAAAGAAACCGAGCGCACCCAACACGGCTGGCAAGGCGGTAATCGCCCCCATAGAGACCAGTGTGGCTTGGTTATCCACCACAATACCGGCATTTTTTAACGCAATAAACGCTAAAAACAGGCCAATACCAGCAGAAATCCCGGTTCGTAATGACATCGGAATTGAATTAATGATCCACTCGCGGATCTTAAATAAGCTCAATAATACAAATAGTATCCCAGAACAAAATACTGCCGCTAATGCGACCTGCCAGGTATAACCCATTCCCAATACCACCACGTAGGTGAAGAAGGCATTTAACCCCATTCCTGGCGCTTGGGCGATAGGATAATTCGCGACAAATCCCATGATAAAGCAGCCAATTGCGGCAGCTAAACATGTCGCGACAAAGACAGCGCCGCGATCCATCCCGGCATCAGATAGAATCGCCGGGTTGACAAAAATAATGTACGCCATTGTCAGGAAGGTGGTGATCCCGGCAATGATCTCAGTGCGCACACTTGTACCATGTTCACTGAGTTTAAATAGTCTTTCCAGCATGTTTGAGTCCTAATAATGGTAACGTAAACGGTTGCGTAATCGATTGGTCGCCGATTATAAAGTTATCAACCAATAAATTCCATACGGAATTAAATGCAATAAGTAAGAATGCACGCATTTTTAGGATAAAAAAACGCCACCTAATGATAGGTGGCGGTGAATTATACGAATCAAATACGATTAACAATAAATTCCAATATAGGGGTGAACAAAACTGTTCAAGATACAAGCTTAAATTTAGTAACCAAAGCTTGAAGGGTATGTAAAGTTACTAGTAAACACAGCGTTATTATTCCAGAACATTACAGACGATAAACCTTTATTCATAACTATCACCATTAAAATCAAACATTGTTTATTGATTTCTCAGTTCCTTGGAGGCGATAAATCGGACTCATCCTTTGAGCATTTTGTCTTCACTCGCGAAGTTGGTTATAAATATACCACAAAGAAATTTTATTACAATAGATTTAGTGATAAAAATCACATAAAAGTAAAAATTGACAAAAAAAACGCCACAAATGGTAATTTAATTACAGAATAAACAATAAGACACGTACCGCTGTCTTATACTTCTCTGACTTCGATATGACGTTAGTGAAAACAACAAAAGCAGAATTGATCACCAAAGGCGCTACTCCCACCACAGACATAGTGGTATGCTGTTTCAGGTTACTATGTCATAGCCCGATTACAGCCTATCTATCTAAAATAGAAAAAAAAACCTAACAATAATCGGGGAAATTTACATAAAAGGAGTCACTTGTGTCTGAATTCCACTCTGAAATCAGTAAATTATCACCAAGCCCTGTATGGCAATTTTTCGATAAGATTTGTTCCATTCCTCATCCATCTAAACATGAACAAGCTCTTGTGCAATTCATCATTGATTGGGCGACCCAGCAAGGCTTTAACGTTCGTCAAGATCCGACAGGAAACGTGTTTATTAAAAAACCAGCAACATCAGGTATGGAACATAAGAAAGGGGTGGTACTCCAAGCTCATATTGATATGGTGCCGCAGAAAAATGAAGACACAGAGCATGATTTTACGCAAGATCCCATTCAACCTTATATTGACGGTGAGTGGGTAACTGCGAAAGGAACCACACTCGGTGCTGATAATGGTATTGGTATGGCAACCTGTTTGGCAGTACTGGCCTCGAATGATATCAAACATGGTCCACTTGAAGTGTTACTAACCATTGATGAAGAAGCGGGAATGACCGGAGCTTTTGGCCTACAAGCGGGTTGGTTAGAGGGAGACATTCTTCTAAATACCGATTCAGAACAAGAAGGTGAAGTCTATATGGGCTGTGCCGGTGGTGTCGATGCGGCCTTTAGTTTTGATATTCAACGTGAAGAACAACCGACTGGATTTGTGACTCGCCAACTGACACTGAAAGGACTAAAAGGTGGTCACTCTGGTTGTGATATTCATACTGGCCGGGGTAATGCCAATAAACTATTGGCTCGCTTTATTGCTGAGCATGGACATGCGTTAGATCTTCGTTTGATCGAGTTTCGTGGGGGCAGCCTGCGTAATGCCATTCCTCGTGAAGCATTTGTCACTGTTGCCGTTCCCGCCGAAAAAGTTAATCAACTCGATGAAACCTTCACACAATATCGCGAGTTATTAACCTCAGAATTAGGTCAAGTTGAAACAACCATCATTACGTTAAATCAGGCGATTGAAACCGCTCATCAAGTTTTTACTTTACCGTGCCAGCAACGTGTTATAGCAGCGCTTAACGCGTGTCCTAACGGGGTTATTCGCATGAGTGATGACATTGAAGGCGTGGTAGAAACTTCCCTGAATGTTGGCGTAATCACAACAGAAGAAAAGCAAGTTAACGTTCTCTGCCTCATTCGCTCACTGATTGACTCAGGCCGGAGCCAAGTACAAAGTATGCTTTCATCAATTGCGCAACTGGCTGAAGCAAACATCACCTTCTCGGGAGCTTACCCTGGTTGGAAACCTGATGCGGATTCAGAAATCATGCACATTTTCCGTGATATGTACCAAGACCTCTATGGGCATAAACCCAATATCATGGTTATTCATGCTGGGCTTGAATGCGGGTTATTCAAAAAACCTTATCCCAATATGGATATGCTCTCTTTTGGCCCAACCATCAAATTCCCTCACTCTCCCGATGAAAAAGTGAAAATTGATACCGTAGCGCTCTTCTGGCAACAAATGATCGCTTTACTGGAAAATATTCCAACCAAAGCCTAAAGTTAATGGTCAAGCTAACCTAGGGGGCTGTTGACCTTTTGAGCTAATTTTTACAACAACTTGTGGCTTATTTATACAAGACAGAAGCTTATCATGTAGTTACTCTACATGATAAGCCGATAATCCGGTAAAAAGAGCCACAAACACTGCCCAAAAGGGTCGGCCAAAAGCATTTTTTTATCGATACGAAAAATTTTATTCATTAGCGATACCCACGGTCTACTGCTAGAGTTCGCGTCCTTGAATTTCTCCTGAGTTATTCACCCGACTCGATTCAAGCGATAACTGCATAGCCAATGTCATGAGCGATGATATTTCTTCTCTTGATATAGCCAAATTCAGAATCGTGTCCACTATACCCAAACAACTTGCTGTTGCAGGTAGGCGGCAAGTGAGTGACAAATTGTCTGGAACAAATTTGAACAGCCGTAGGCTCGCCTTTGGTGAGAGCCACAGATGGCTCTCATCATCCCCATCAGCATAGACAGGCTATGTGATTGGGGTGAACGAACGCAGCCAACACCCCTGCAGATTCAAGTAGGAAGGGTATATGCTCAACATAAATGAAATAACCATGAACGAAGAAAAAATGATTGTAGGATGGCGTGAAATAGTAAGCCTTCCTAGATTAGGTATTGGAAAAATAAAAGCCAAAATCGATACTGGAGCCCGGACTTCTTGTCTTCACACTTTTCAAGTGGAGCCATTTACTAAAGAAAATGCCGCTTGGGTACGTTTTTGGATTCATCCACTACAACATAACACTGAAGAAGTGACGGTCTGTGAAGCTAAAGTGATTGATGAGCGGATTGTTCGAGATTCAGGAGGACATGAAGAGTCTCGCTATGTGATCGAGTCAGAAGTTTCTCTTGGGGGGCATACTTGGCCGATAGAAATAACCCTGACAAATCGTGAAAATATGGCATTTCGAATGTTATTAGGCCGAACGGCTATGCATCATCGAATCATGGTTGATCCAACCCAATCCTTTTTAATCCCTTTCGAGGAGCCAAAATAATGAAAATTGGTATTCTGTCGCGTAACGCTTCATTGTATTCAACCAAACGTTTAATTGAAGCATGCAAACAACGCGGGCATGAAGTCAAAGTTATCGATGCTTTACGCTGTTATATGAATATCAACTCAGAACAACCAGAGATCCATTTTAAAGGTGAGAAACTTTCAGGTTTTGATGCGGTTATCCCTCGTATTGGTGCTTCTGTCACTTTTTACGGTACAGCCGTGCTACGGCAATTTGAAATGATGGGGGTGTACCCGATCAATGAGTCGGTCGCTATCAGTCGCTCTCGAGATAAATTGCGTTCTATGCAGCTATTATCTCGCAAAGGGATTGGTATGCCGATCACCGGGTTTGCGAGCAAACCGGATGATGTAAAAGATTTACTCGAGATGGTTGGTGGTGCTCCGGTTGTGATCAAATTACTGGAAGGAACACAAGGTATCGGTGTCGTGCTAGCAGAAACCCGTAAAGCTGCAGAGAGTGTCATCGAAGCATTTATGGGGCTAAAAGCAAATATCATGGTTCAGGAATACATCAAAGAAGCGGGTGGTGCTGACATTCGTTGTTTTGTCATTGGTGATAAAGTCATCGCAGCCATGAAACGCCAAGGCGCAGAAGGTGAATTTCGTTCCAATTTACATCGTGGTGGCACAGCATCACTGGTAAAAATCACCCCCCAAGAACGTAAAACAGCGATTGATGCTGCTAAAGTGATGGGGTTGAATGTTGCGGGTGTCGACCTCCTTCGTTCAGAGCGAGGCCCTTTAGTCATGGAAGTCAATTCCTCCCCGGGCCTCGAAGGCATTGAAGCAGCCACAGGCAAAGACATTGCTGGAATGATTGTCGAGTTTATTGAAAAAAATGCAGCCAGTAGAAGGACCAAAACACGTGGCAAAGGTTAATCGTAATTCCGCGTATTCATTTCTGGGGGAAGTCATTCTCCCAGCGACGAAACGAGTCATCGAGCTTGAAGCGGCCAAACTATATACCCACTCTCCATTATCCATCCCGATTGAAATTATTAATGGCGCGTTTGCTGGCCCAATTTTGATGGTAAACGCCGCCATTCATGGTGACGAACTTAACGGCGTCGAAATTGTTCGCCAGCTGATTAACACGATTGATCCAACGAAGTTAAGGGGAACACTCATCAGCGTTCCGATTGTGAACGTATTTGGTTTCATCCATAAATCTCGTTACTTACCCGATAGGCGAGATCTCAACCGCTGTTTCCCCGGTAGTGAAAAAGGCTCATTAGCCTCTCGTATGGCTCACACATTTTTCTCTCAAGTTGCCCTGAATTGCGATTACATCATTGATTTACACACTGGGGCTATCCATCGAACAAACTTGCCACAAATACGTGCCGATCTCAGTAACCCTGAAACCTTACGAGTGGCTCAAGCTTTTGCTACACCTGTCATTATCGATTCTCCGCTGCGTAACGGATCGCTACGCAGCGAAGCGGAAAAAGCCGGTATTACTGTCTTAACCTATGAAGCAGGCGAGGCGCTACGCTTTGAACCGATTGCCATTAGCGCAGGCATCGTCGGAGTAAAACGAGTCATGCAAGCAATCGGCATGCTTCGCCCTAGCAGAAAACAGGTACCGAGCTCTGTCATTGCTAAATCGACCAGTTGGCAACGAGCAGAAGCCGATGGCATCTTACGTACCGTCGTTTCTCTGGGTGATAAAGTAGAAAAAGGACAAACACTGGCTTATATCAACTCTCCATTAGGTAATGTAGAGATAGAAATTACCGCCAATAAAGGTGGAATAGTCATCGGCCAGCAAACCTTGCCTCTCGTTAATGAAGGGGATGCGATTTTTCATCTGGCTTACTTTAAACAAAGTGATGAGATGGTTGAGCAAGTCGTAGGAGATTTTATTGAAGAAGTTATCGATACTGATTTAGAACCGCTAACCACAGGGCAAATTATGCCCCCTTCTCCTGCTTAATACAATACAAAAAGCCCTTGGTTTATATTCCTCAAGGGCTTGACTATAGACTAGACAAATTAAGCAAACGAAGCCCAAATGACCGTAGCCACTAAAATCGGACACACAAAGCGAACATAACCTGGCCAGATTTTCGCAAATAAACTTTGAGAAAATTCAGGATAACCTTGTTGCAGCTCTTTAAATTTACCATTACGGCTCCATACCCAACCACCAAATAAACAAAACATTAATGCCGCTGTCGGTTGTAAATATTGTGTCGCCGCCATCGCTACCAAGCCAAATAAGCTTGCAAAATTGTACACGATAACAACGCTAAATAACGCAATCACACCGCCAAGAACCCAACTGGTCGCGCCTCGTGAGGTATTCAAACGTTCACTTACCAAAGCCACGGGACACTCAAGCATAGAAATCGATGAAGTTAATGCCGCAATCGTTAATAGCAAAAAGAAAACCGCAGCAAATAATTGCCCCAGTAACCCTAAACTATCAAACATCATCGGTAATACAGTAAATACCAAGGTATCGGAACTGAGTAATGACCCGTCTTGTGCATAGATTTCAACCCCTTTATTCATTGCAACAAACATCGCAGGCATCACAACAAGGCCAGCAATAAAAGCGACGCTGGTATCAACCAAAGTTACATTCATTGCCATTTTAGGTAGGTTTTCTTTCTTACTCAGGTAAGAGCCATAAATTAACATCGAGCAACCACCAATCGTTAAAGAAAAAAAGCCTTGTCCCATTGCGGCTAAAATCAGCTTTCTATCCCAGATTTTTTCAAAGTCTGGAATAAGATAATGCTTCAAACCATCCATCGCACCTTGTTGCATCATGATGTAAATAAATAAAATACCAAACAACACAAATAAGGCAGGCATAAGACGTGTCGACCACTTTTCAATACCGTGCTTGACCCCACCACGAACAATCAAAATCGTCAAAAGATAGAAGATTAGAGTACCAAATAAGTTGCGTTCAACCGAGAATCCTTTTAACCACAGGCTAGCTGATTCAAATCCCAATAAGTCGGTAAATGCGGCAAATAAGAAGCAAATGATCCACCCACCGACAATACTATAAAAAGCCAATACCGTGCTAGGAACACTCAAACCAATCCAACCCACTAAAGCACCTATTTTTTTTCCAAACGTATGGCCCGTTAATGAGCGCATACTATCGACCGGGTTTGCTTGGCCTGAGCGTCCAATTGCCATTTCTACCACTAACATAGGAAAGGCAACGATAAAAATCAAAATTAGATACACTAATAGAAAAGCACCGCCACCGTTACTGGCTGCTTGGGTCGGAAACCCCCAAATATTACCAAGCCCAACAGCCGCGCCCGCAGCGGCTAAAATAAAGCCAAGGCGTGAGCCAAACGTTTCACGAGAACTATTTTGTGTCATAACCACTCACACATCATCAAACTAGTAGACTAGTACAATAATGGAAATATATAGATTTAACAATCGTTAATAAAATACTTTGCTAAAAGAATCAAAAAAAAATACCGTAACACCTAATTTTAATGCAATAAAATAATTGAGATGCCGAAAAGATAGCCTAAAAAGATAAAAAGCTTAATTGCTGAAAAGGTTGAAGGGGTTTTAGCATCACGTGCAAACCTAATAAGCGAATTTCTCTTCCCTTTTGTCGCGTCAGCACTTCCGCCAATAATGTTTTAAAATCTTCTAATTCGAGCTGTGAAGAACCATGTTCTATGGTCGTCAACTGAAAATCGGCAAATTTTACTTTGATCCCCTGCTTGATAATCCTCCTTTGAGGAGAGGCTTTGGTTAGTCGACTATCTAATTCTGGATATAAATAGTGCTCAATAACCTGCCAACATTGATCATAAGTGGCAATATTTTCACTGAAAGTCCGTTCAACCCCCACAGATTTACGCTCACGTTCAGTCACCACTGGTCGATTATCGATACCATGGCTTTTGTTCCATAAAGAGGCACCTAAACGACCAAAATGACGTAATAATTCTCGATAATTGCTGTGTTTAATATCTTGACACAGAAAAAAACCAGCTTGGTTAAGCTTGGCCAAGCTCACTTTACCTACTCCGGGAATTTTTCCCAATGGTAGTTTATCCACCACATCTTGCACAATATCAGGTGTAATCACATAGATACCGTTGGGTTTATTGATATCCGAAGCGACTTTGGCTAAAAATTTGACTGGAGCGACCCCTGCCGATGCGGTCAATTGTAATTCATTGCTGATATCTCGGCGAATAGCCTCTGCAATTAACGTTGCGCTGCCATGGCATATCGTTGTATTGCTCACATCAAGAAAAGCTTCATCAAGCGATAAAGGCTCAATGATCTCAGTATAACGACGGAAAATAGCGTGAATTTGGCGAGAAATAGCCTGATAAACTGGCATACGGCTAGGGATAACTAGTAGATGGGGGCATAGTTTGATAGCCTGTGCGGTTGGCATTGCTGAACGAATACCAAATGCTCGCGCCTCATAGTTACAAGTACTAATAACGCCACGCTGCTTTTCATGACCACCAACCGCGATGGGGTGACCACGATACTGCGGATTATCACGCATTTCTACGGCAGCATAGAAACAGTCCATATCGATATGGATAATCTTTCTATTCAGCTCTGCCCCCTAAAGAAATACTGTTTAAAAAAACAGTATATAAACATTCATCTATTTTGCAAAGTCAGCAGCAGAAAATAATCCCAACCGAAGCCAAGATCTTAGCAATTGCTCATGCTATACGATCTTTTTCCCACGCCGCAATACGCTCAGCACGAATCGCTTCTCGAGCTTCCCGCTTTTTACGAGCATCACAAGGCTCAGGACAGTTACAAACTTTATCGATACCAACCGCTCCTAAACCTCCACAGCTCCCTTTCACGACTTTCTTTTGAAAAATATAGCCCACAGCCATTGCTGCAATCACAGCAACAAAGATGGCAAAAGTAATTAGAAATGTATTCATTGTGTTGGCTCACTGATTCGGTTGGCGATTAAGGTAAGGTTTAAATGCACTGGAAGCTAATTCCTCAAAACCATTGGCTGTCTTTACAATCATAAATACTGGAATGTGGTTTAATTCAGCGATAGCCATTCCCTTTTCTTCCCCTAACACCATTAATCCGGTCGCCAAACCATCTGCTGTCATACTAGATTTATCCAGCACCGTAACTGAAACAACATGGTTATGAATAGGGTAGCCTGTCTTTGGATCAATAATATGAGAATAACGTACACCATCACGTTCAAAGTAGTTACGGTAATCCCCAGAGGTGGCAATAGCCATATCGCCTGGCTCAATAATTTCTTGTACCGCCCGCTCGTCTGTATCCGGCTTTTCAACCGCAATTCGCCAAGGCACACCATCCTGATTCAACCCCTTTAAGCGGATTTCACCACCGACCTCGACCATATAGTTTTCAATTCCTTGAGACTCAATATAATCGGCAACAACATCCACTCCCCAACCTTTGGCAATGGTCGATAGATCAACATACAGATCGGGAATATTTTTTTGCAGCGAATGTCCCTCAACCGATAAATGTGTGATTCCCGTTTTCGCTTTACGCTGCGCTAAATCTTCTTCACTAGGCACGATATCGCGACGTGCTTCAGGGCCAAATCCCCACAGATTGACTAATGGACCAACGGTGACATCTAATGCTCCTTGTGTGAGCTTATTTAACCGTATGGCTTCTTTTACAACGATTGCAGTTTGTTTAGAAACAGAAAATGGTTCATTTCCTTGGTAACGATTAAATCGACTCAGTTCGGAATCTTCACGATAAGTCGACATTTGATCATTCACCTCCTCCAATAAACGATCTATTTCTTTATGAAGTAAGGATGAGTCTGGAATGCCAGCTTGCTGAGTATACTTAATGTTGTAAGTTGTCCCCATTGTCGGGCCAGATAAATGCACCAGTTCAATCGATTTCTCACATCCAGAAAATAGCAATAGCGCTGTTAATGCAACAAGCCATTTTTTCACGTGTTTATACCTCTCGGAGCCGTGATGAAAACATAGGTGTATTGTACAAGCATTAATACACCTATTTTCTCTCACTCATATGTTTATACATTGGAAAAATAATGGCTGACTCATCAGAGCCAGCCATCGATATGAGGCTTATCGTAGCTTAACCACCAAAGTCATCAAGTAGGATGTTTTCATCTTCGACACCCAAATCTTTCAGCATGCTGATCACGGCCGCATTCATCATCGGTGGACCACACATGTAGAACTCACAATCTTCTGGTGCTTCATGATCTTTAAGATAATGTTCATATAAAACATTATGAATAAAGCCAGTGTAACCGTCCCAATTATCTTCTGGCATCGGATCAGACAAAGCACAGTGCCAAACAAAGTTGTCGTTTTCAGCTTGTAGCATGTCGAAATCTTCAACATAGAACATTTCACGTTTAGAACGCGCACCGTACCAGAATGACATTTTACGCTTAGATTTAAGACGCTTAAGCTGATCAAAAATATGAGAACGCATCGGTGCCATACCAGCACCACCACCGATAAAGACCATCTCTGCATCGGTATCTTTAGCGAAGAATTCACCAAAAGGACCAGAGATCGTGCACTTATCACCTGGCTTCAACGACCAAATATAAGAGGACATTTGACCGGGTGGTACATCAGGGTTGTTTGGCGGAGGCGTTGCAATTCGCACGTTAAGCATAATAATACCAAACTCTTCTGGATAGTTAGCCATTGAGTACGCACGAATAATATCTTCATCCACCTTAGACTCGTAACGGAATAAGTTAAACTTATCCCAATCACCACGATACTCTTCAGGGACATCGAAATCAGCATATTTAACATGATGCGCAGGCGCTTCGATCTGAATATAACCACCGGCACGGAATGGAACAGACTCACCATCAGGAATTTGTAACTTAAGCTCCTTAATAAAAGTGGCTTTATTATCATTGGAGATAACTTCACATTCCCATCTTTTCACACCAAAAATTTCTTCTGGTAATTCAAGATCCATATCTGTTTTCACTGCAACTTGACATGCCAAACGTTCGCCTTCGCGGGCTTCACCTTTAGTAATGTGATCAAGTTCAGTCGGAAGGATATCTCCACCACCTGATTTCACTTTAACTCGGCACTGGCCACAAGAGCCACCACCACCACAGGCAGATGAAACGAATACACCGGCACCCGCTAAGGCACTGAGTAGTTTGCCACCAGGCTGTGTCACGATCGCTTTTTCAGGATCGCCATTAATTGAGATTGTAATGTCACCTGTTGGTACTAGTTTTGATTTAGCAAATAAAATCACTAAAACCAAAGCAAGTACGATAATGGTAAACATCACGACACCAAGAATAATACTTAGCATTGACTATTCCTTTATTGTTGCGGCCTACCCGACTTACAGTTGAACACCAGAGAAAGACATAAAGCCTAACGCCATTAACCCTACCGTGATAAAAGTGATCCCTAAACCACGTAAACCAGGAGGAACGTCTGAATATTTCATTTTTTCACGAATCCCCGCAAGTGCAACAATTGCCAGCATCCAACCAACGCCAGAACCAAAGCCATAAACAATCGACTCTGTGAAGTTGTAATCACGTTGCACCATAAATGAAACCCCACCAAAGATGGCGCAGTTCACCGTGATTAGCGGTAGGAAAATACCTAATGCGTTATACAGAGGTGGAAAGAAACGATCCAAAATCATTTCTAAGATCTGTACTAAGGCAGCGATGACACCGATAAAGGTAATGAAGTTAAGAAAACTGAGGTCAATCCCCTCAACGAGAGCGTTCTCTCTTAAAATCAGGTTATAAACAAGATTATTCACGGGTACAGCAATAGTTAGTACCACAACAACTGCGATCCCCAACCCAAAGGAGGTTTTTACTTTCTTAGAAACCGCCAAGAAAGTACACATTCCTAAGAAGAAAGACAGAGCCATGTTTTCGATAAAAATCGATTTAACCAGCAGGCTAATATAATGTTCCATTACGATCTTACTCCTTCGCTTCTACTTGCTCTGGTCTGAACGTACGAATTGCCCAGATCAAGAAGCCAATTAGGAAGAATGCAGATGGTGCAAGCAGCATCAAACCATTAGGTTGATACCAACCACCATTGCTAATAAGCGGCAAAACTTCCAAACCAAATAGCTTGCCTGAGCCTAATAGTTCGCGGAAAAAACCGACGGTAATCAGAACAAAACCATAACCCAAACCATTACCCAAACCATCGATTAAAGAAGGAATTGGTGCCGACTTCATCGCAAACGCTTCCGCGCGCCCCATAACAATGCAGTTAGTAATAATCAAACCAACGAATACCGATAACTGCTTGGAAATATCGTACAGGTAAGCTTTTAAAAACTGGTCAACCACGATAACCAATGAAGCAATAATCGCCATTTGTACGATAATCCGTACGCTATTAGGGATATGATGACGGATCAATGAAACAAAAAAGTTAGACAGCGCCGTTACAAACATAACCGCTAACGTCATAACAAAAGCTGTTTCTAGTTTGGTGGTTACTGCTAGAGCAGAACAAACGCCCAATACCTGTAAGGCAATTGGGTTATTGTCTAACACTGGGGCGAGAATGCTCTTTTTAAGATCTTTAGTACTAGACATTAGTTAAGACCTCCATCACGAACTTTTGCCAAGAAAGGACCAAAACCCATATCTCCCAACCAGAAGTCAAAGGTATTTTGTACACCGTTGCTGGTCAATGTCGCACCAGATAAACCGTCCACACCATGTTGGGAACCTTCTGGAGCACCACCTTTTACAATTTTAATTGCGGGTTTATGATTCTCATCAAATAATTGCTTACCAACAAATTGAGCACGCCAAGATGGGTTTTCAACCTCACCACCCAACCCAGGAGTTTCACCTTGATCGTAATAAGTAATCCCCGACACGGTATTACCATCGGTTTCGACCGCAACAAAAGCATACATCATCGACCATAAACCGTTGCCATGAATCGGAAGGATCACTCTCGATACTTGATTGCCATCTTTCACTAAATAAACAATACCGGTGTTGGAGCGACGAATAATTTTTGCGACGTCTTGGTCGGCAGGAAGTTTGATTGACTCATCGGCCGTTTTGGCAGCTTTACGCTGATCAAAATCAGCAGCGGTTGAGCCATCTTCAGCCCGCTCTATAAAATTACCCGTTTTGAAGTCAATTAAACGAGGTTCAATATACTGTGTATAGAGTTCTGGTATTGAACCAGAAGCTTCGATACCTGCTACCTCGATAATTTTGCTTTGCTTATCTAGACGTGCATTTATCTGCTGTTTCTCACGTAAGCCTATCGCGGCTCCCGATACAATGATCGAGCACACGAGGCTCAGTGCAATAACAACAAACAGGGTCTTTTTAATGCTATCGTTACTACTTGCCATAGCGTGCTAGTCTCCGTTTGATGTTTCTCTCGACAACGAGATGGTCGAAAAGAGGAGCAAATAGGTTAGCGAATAAAATCGCTAGCATCATGCCTTCAGGGTATGCGGGGTTGACAACTCGGATTAGCACACACATTGCACCGATCAAAATTCCATATGCCCATTTACCTTTATTTGTAAATGATGCAGACACGGGGTCTGTTGCCATAAAGAACATACCAAAAGCAAAGCCACCTAACACCAGATGCCAATGCCAAGGCATACTAAACATGGCGTTGCTGTCTGAGCCCACTACATTAAATAATGTAGCAAGTGCAATCATACCGATCATGACCCCAGCAATAATGCGCCAAGATGCGATTCCCATGTAAACAATGAAAGCGGCCCCAATCGCTAATGCCAGTGTAGAAACTTCACCGATCGAACCTGGAATATTACCAATGAATGCATCCATCCAAGTAATGGCTTGTCCCGTTGCAGCATTAACCAACTGACCGCTTCCGCCTTGAGACCATTGGCTAAGTGCTGTTGCCCCAGAAAAACCATCTGCTGCAGTCCAGACTAAATCACCAGAAATTTGAGCTGGATAGGCAAAGAATAAAAATGCACGTCCCGCCAAAGCTGGGTTTAGGAAGTTACGTCCCGTACCACCAAACACCTCTTTCGCAACAACCACACCAAAGGTGATACCCAAAGCGGCTTGCCATAATGGTAATGTGGGGGGCACGATAAGAGCAAAGAGGATAGACGTAACAAAGAAGCCTTCGTTCACTTCATGCTTACGCACCATACAGAAGAGCACTTCCCAGAAACCACCGACGAGAAAAACTGTCGCATAGATTGGAAGGAAATAGGTTGCTCCTAAAAGCATCTTCGTTCCCCAACCCGCTCCAGTTATGCTGCCGCCTAACATCTCGGTAAGCCAATAATGCCAATTACCAGCAACGGTGCTAGCTAGATCAATCTGACCTAATAAAGCCATATGTTGCAGTGCAGCAATAGCTTGGCCCCCGGCATTGTACATTCCCCAAAACATCGCAGGAAATACCGCGAACCAAACCATGATCATGATACGTTTTAAGTCGACGCTATCACGTACGTGTGAGCTTTTCTTTGTTACTGTACCAGGTGTATAAAATAGTGTTGCAGCAGCTTCATATAGAGCAAACCACTTCTCATGTTTACCACCGGGTTCAAAATGATGCTCAATGTCTTCAAGAAACTTTTTAAGGCCCATGAAAATTACCCTTCCTTCTCAATCTTGTCGAGGCATTCACGAAGGATAGCTCCGTATTCATATTTGCCAGGACATACAAAGGTACATAATGCTAGATCTTCTTCATCCAGTTCGAGTACACCTAAACGTTGAGCGTTATCGGTATCCCCAGCACAAAGATCACGGAGTAACAACGTTGGCTCCATATCTAGCGGCATAATTTTTTCATAGTTGCCAATCGGTACCATTGCACGATCACTACCATTGGTACTGGTTGTCATATTGAACAACTGTCCTTTGAATAAGTGACCGAGGAAAGAGCGCGTAACCGAAAAACGATTCTTACCAGGAGCCGCCCAGCCAAGAAACTCTTTCTCTCGCCCTTCACGTAAGACCGAGACTTGAAGATGATAACGTCCCAGATAAGCATGAGGGCCCGAGGCTTGAACGCCAGACAAGACAGAACCTGAAATGATACGAACTTCACCGGGCATCAATTCGTTATTAGTCAGCTCATCTAAACTTGCCCCCATGACGGTGCGTAGCAATCGAGGATGATTAACTACAGGGCCAGCTAACGAAACGATGCGTTCATTATACAGCTCACCGGTCAAAAACAGCTTACCGAATGCAATCACATCTTGATAGTTAATGCTCCATGCGACATTTTCAGCATTAACCGGGTAAAGAAAATGCATATGTGTACCAGCAAGACCGGCAGGATGAGGGCCATCAAAAACATGTTCTTCAACATTATTTTGTGATGAGCGAGGTAAACTCGTTCCTTTTTTACACACATACACTTTGCCTTCTGTCAAAGCAGAAAGCACATCTAAACCTGCAATAAAAGCTTCGGATTGCTCATTGATGATCACACTAGGATCGGCTGCTAATGGGTTAGTATCCATCGCAGTAACGAAAATCGCCTTAGTATGGGAGTCAATAGCGGGAACCTTGCTAAACGGACGAGTACGCAATGCTGTCCATAAACCAGATTCAACCAACTGAGCTCTCACCGCATCACGGTCCAAACTCGCTAGCTGATTGGCTTCAAACTTATTGAACGTTATTTGCTCATCGCCAGACACTTCAATCACAACAGATTGAAGGACCCGCTTTGCGCCACGGTTAACTTCAATAACTTTGCCACAGACAGGTGAAGTAAATAGGACACCTGGGTTCTTTTTATCTTCGAAAAGAACTTGAGCTTTCTTTACTTCATCACCTACGCGGACATGCATCGTAGGACGCATACCAACGTACTCTTCGCCAAGCAAGGCGACTTTTGTGACGGCAACACCGTCATTAATCACCTGGGCAGGAGTTCCAGCAATAGGAAGGTCCAAACCCTTTTTTATTGTAATCATACGCACTTGCACTACTTTTTTATCGGGAAAAAGATTCTTTCATTGCGTAAATTCGAGACATTAATGGATAACTATGGGCTTAGGATGTAAGCCAAAATACCGTTAACTGTACTCTAGACACGACATTACAGTGTCCGCTTCTGGTTGTGTTAACACCAAAACCGCAACATCCTTTTTAAAATCCCATCACATTTTCATAATGAGACTTATTAGGTGCAGTAGTTTAACATCTTTTGGGAACTTGATGCCATGACCAATCCCAGCTTCGTTCGCTTTATTTACCAAGAAACACACCATCAGGATTAATTAATAATCATAAATTTGACATATCGCACAATAAAAATACGCGACCAAAATCATGGATAATAGCATTGACTCGAATGACCGATAGCCACAGCGATTCACGTCACCATAAACCTGTTTCCCCTGATACTCATCACAAGCAATTGTAGACATTTAGTTAAAAAAACCGCTCTGTAGCACATGTCTAACGAGGATACTAAGCATGGATATTGCCTTTTTATTGGTTATTATTTCCCATGCACATTGGGCTTTCTGGCACCCCATCTTGTTGTTCTCGCCACTCCTGTGGGGTATAGGTATGAATCGCTAATGCGTGAATATGAGTAGATAATTCGTCCAGCAAAACTTGATTGACTTGACGATGACGAGCAACCAATCGTAATCCATCAAAATCAGAACTGACAACAATCACTTTAAAATGACTTTCAGAGCCTGCTGGGACATTGTGCATGTAACTCTCATTAATGACTTTCAAATATTGTGGATGAAATGCATGATGCAATTTCGTTTCAATGACTTCTTGAAGCATGGCGTTTCCTTAATACACAATGTTTCATGACTCGATAGGGATAAGTTTACTCGCGCAAAACGATAAGGGAAAGGTTTTGGTTTCTTGTTCTGCAACCATTTGCGACAATAGTTAGGTGATTAAATTATGCTAGTAACCTCAATATGAAAACAGAGCTGACGCTATACGATCAAACCTTGACCTTGCACCGCTTCCCACAACGAAGTAATGAAACCCTGCAAGCATGGGATGCAGGAGATGAATATTTAATTACGCATGTGGCGTCGTTATCGCTCCCTCCGAATCAGCATATTTTGATTCTCAATGACCATTTTGGAGCGCTCAGCTGTTGGTTCTCAAAGTCGCATACAGTAACCGTAATGAGCGATTCGTTTATTGCTCATCAGGCGATCAAACAAAACTTAATGGCGAATCAATGCCCTTCAATCACATTAACCAACACAATGGGAAGTCTCCCCTCTGATATTGACTTAGTGCTAATACAAGTACCGCGTAATAACCGCCACCTTGTCTGGCAATTAACCCAGTTGAGACAGTCACTATCGAGTGATTGTCCTGTGATTGCTGTTAATAAAGCCAAAGAGATTCATACTTCAACTCTACAGCTTTTTAGTCAATATTTAGGGCAAACAAAAACGTCCTTAGCGTGGAAAAAACATCGCCTTATATTTAGTTATGCTAACAGCAAGCATGCCCTCCCCACCTCGACAACCACTTGTTGGAAAGTGGAGAACCATCCAATTGAACTCACGAATTTACCCAATGTCTACTCAGGAGAGAAGCTCGATCAAGGTGCTCGTTTTTTTCTCAATTATTTACCGAGTGATGACACTCTTCTAACGGCCATTGATTTAGGATGCGGCAATGGTGTGTTATCGGTAAAACTCGGACAGCTAAACCCACAAGTACAACTAACCTGTGTCGATGAAAGTTTCATGGCTGTAGAGTCTACAAGGCTAAACTTACTCAACAACCTAGCACCCGGTCGACAATTCGAATGTTTAGTCAATAATTGCTTAGATGGTTTTGCGGATAATTCGACTCAATTGATCGTCTGTAATCCTCCATTTCATCAGCAACAAGCGATTACCGATCATATTGCTTGGCAAATGTTCTGCGATGCCAAACGAGTTCTTAACCAAGAAGGAAAGTTATTAGTGATTGGCAATCGTCATCTCGGCTACGATATAAAACTCAAACGACTATTTGGTAAAAGCCAAGTAAAAACTGTCGCTAGTAATGCAAAATTTGTTATCTTACAGGCTATTAAGCAATAAGACTGACGCTATTAAACCGATTGACTTAACGAAAGGAATTGACCATGAAAAAACTGGTTATCGTCGCAACCATGATGCTACTCAACGCATGTGCAGCACCACAGCAAGAACAAATTAACTTCATACCTAAACCGACGCTAAGTAATAGTGCCGTGGTCGATAACGCTGCGTTTACTTTAGTAAGTAAAGACATCCGTTCGGCACAATACGTTGCTCTCGTCGATAGTGGACGCAATAATATCGAACCGATTCATCCTAAACAAAATGTGCGTATTGCACTTGAAAATGCGTTATCAGAACAGTTTTCATCACAAGGCTTTCGCTTAACCGTCAACAGTGAAAATACCCTAACTCTAGAGGTTCAAGAGCTCCTCGTTAACGTTGTTCACTCGATTACCTCCAATGAAATGGATGCTAAAGTAACCCTTGAGGTAACAGCTGAAACGCCAAAAGGTAAGCTAATAAAAAGTTATACTGGCACCGCTAAACGTAGTGCTGCGTTGAGCGCGTCAAATCAAGATATAGAAAAAGTACTTAACGATGTCATTAACTTGGTTCTCAAAGAAATGGCAAATGATGACGAGCTTAAAAATTATATGAAGGAACGTTTCCATGGCTAAGCAATGGCTACTGTTCATTTTGACTGTCATGAGTACCAATCTCTGGGCGGGGCCAAAAGTGAAGTTTGAAACCTCATCAGGTGAGTTTGTTATCGAGCTTAATCAGGAACAAGCGCCACTCACAACAGCTAACTTCCTTAAATATGTAAAAGATGGTAGCTATACTGGTACTCTTTTTCATCGAGTCATTCCTGGCTTTATGGTTCAAGGTGGTGGTTTTGATGAAAAAATGGTACCCAAAGAGAGCTACCCTCCCATCAAAAACGAAGCGAGAAACGGTTTAGCAAATAATACTGCAACCGTAGCAATGGCACGAACGACTAATCCTGATTCAGCCACCCGACAATTTTTTATTAATCTTGTCGATAATGATTTTCTCAATGCAAGTACAAGGCAAGACGGGTATGCTGTTTTCGGTGAGGTTATTGAAGGATTCAGTACCATTCAAGATATGGCAACCCAACCTACCCACACTAAGGGACGTATGAGTGATGTCCCGATCACGCCGATTATTGTTACGAAAGTAACGCTCATTGATTAATCTTGATTAGCCCTAAGCATTAGGGCTAACTTGATAAGGATGTTGCTTCATGCCGAGCAAAGCTCACTCTCTCACTTGGTCACAAACATTTAAAAGTTATCTTGATCGCCGACTTTTATGGGTTTTTATGCTCGGTTGCTCTAGCGGCTTTCCATGGGTGTTGATCGGCTCAAATATGTCGGGGTGGCTTAAAGATGCAGGCTTGACTCTTGCCGCTATTGGCTACTTTGGTAGTGTATTTTCTGTTTATGCGATTAATTTTTTATGGGCTCCATTAGTTGATCGCGTAAAATTACCTTTTTTACATGCACGCTTAGGGCAAAGACGAAGTTGGATTCTCTTTTGCCAATTGTTTGTGTTTATTTGCACTTTATGTATTGCTGGCATGAACCCAACCAGCAACCTTGCTGCGATGTCAATTCTGGCACTCTGCATTGCAATTGCCTCGGCAACGCAAGATATCGCCATTGATGCTTTTCGAATCGATACTTTTCAAAAATCCGAACAATCTAAGCTACCGCAAGCATCAGCAATGGCCGTCATTGGCTGGTGGACGGGATACTCTCTTCCTGGTTACTTTGCTTTTATCAATGCCGATGATATTGGCTGGAACATGGTTTATTACGGAATGGCCGCCGTTATTATTCTACTCATGCTATTTACTGTATTAGTCAGTGAGCCTAAAACATACAGAGATAAGCTACAAAAACAAGCAGAAGAGAGGCATAACCAAGTTGTTCATTTTAAAGCAATTAGTTGGTTAAGTGTCACTCTATTCGAACCTTTTATTGATTTCTTTCGTCGCAATGGCTCTCGTGTCGCAATCACACTGCTACTTTTTGTCTTTTTATTTAAGATAGGTGAAGCCTTCTTGGGTAGAATGTCGATTGCTTTTTATAAAGATATTGGCTTTAGTAATGAACAGATCGGTTATTATTCCAAATTGATTGGTTGGGGCATTACGATGTTATTTACTTTCGTTGGCAGTATGTTTAATGTTCGCTTTGGTATTGTGCGAGGCCTAATGATAGGTGGCATTGCGATGTCAGCCAGTAATTTAATGTTCGCTTGGATCGCTCAAACAGGGCCTAATGAGCATCTTCTTCTCGCAACTATTTTAGTTGATAATTTCACGACTGCATTTTCAACAGTCGCATTTGTATCATTTTTAACAGTCATGACTGGCCAAGCCTTTTCTGCAACACAATACGCCCTGCTCGCCTCTCTGGGTAACTTCAGTAGAACAACGCTCGCCTCCTTCAGTGGTGAGCTAGCAGAATACCTCGATAACTGGCCATTATTTTTCATTTTAACCGCATTAATGGTTATTCCGAGCTTATTGATGCTGTATTCGTTACGCCATTACTTTAACAATATGCTAAGTAATGCAAGAAAGAACCGGCAATCCTTGTCAACGATCACCGAAAACTGATCCACTTTTAGCTTAAAAACGATCAATCAAAATTGATCCACCCTTTTACTCAGGTATTGCTCCTGAGCGTCGTTTATCTTTCAATCGATAACTATCACCACTTAACTGCAAAACATGCGAGTGGTGAAGCAGTCGATCTAACATCGCTGCCGTTAATGTCGCATCATCGGCAAATGCGCTAGGCCATTGGCCAAACGATAAATTGCTGGTCAAAATAATACTGCCATACTCATAGCGCTTAGCGATCACATTAAAAAATAGGTTGGCTTCTTCTCGCCCAAACGGCAGGTAACCGATTTCATCAATGATCAATAACCTTGGAGCCATCACAGAGCGAGAGAGGTATTGCTTCAGCTTGTTTTGTCGCTTAGCGGTCGATAATTGCAGCATCAAATCAGCGGCGGTGATAAAGCGCGTTTTCTTTTTAGCTTGTACGGCTTTGAGTCCCAACCCGATCGCTACATGCGTTTTACCGACACCGCTTGGTCCAAGTAGCACCACGTTTTCATTACGCTCAATGAAGGTCAGCGCACTTAATTCTTGTATCTGCTGTTTCGGAACGCCGG